>JANONV010000209.1:0-2384 GCA_031421015.1 Gallionella sp.
AATATCAACCGTTCCAACACCACGGTCATCTTCATTAACCAGATACGCATGAAGATCGGCGTGATGTTCGGCAACCCGGAAACCACCACCGGCGGCAACGCGCTCAAGTTCTACGCCTCGGTACGCCTGGATATCCGCCGCATCGGCGCGATCAAGAAAGGCGACGAAGTGATCGGCAACGAAACGCGCGTCAAGGTGGTGAAAAACAAAGTCGCCCCGCCGTTCCGCGAAGCATTGTTCGATATTCTGTACGGCGAGGGCATCTCGCGCGAAGGCGAGATCATCGACCTCGGCGTGCAGCACAAACTGGTTGAAAAAGCCGGCGCATGGTACGCCTACAAGGGCGAAAAGATCGGCCAGGGCAAGGACAACGCTCGTGAGTATTTGCGCGAGCATCCGGAAGTCGCACGCGAGATTGAAAACAAGGTGCGCGAAGCGGTCGGCGTGGCACTGCTCGAGACCGGCGAGAAACCTGTTCTGAAAGTAGTTGAGAAAAAAGCCTGAGATAAGCCTGCGCGCGCGGGCTTTAAGATATCTGGCACGGCGCGAATACAGCCGCGCAGAGCTGCGCGCCAAGCTGTTGCCGCATGTGCAGGCGGACGAAGATTTCGAACAAGTGTCTCCTGTAAATCTGGATGCGCTCTTGGATGATCTGACCGCGCGCGGGTGGCTGTCCGATGAGCGTGCCGCCACGCAACTGGTGCATGCCAAGCGCAGCCGTTTCGGCACACAGCGAATCACGCATGAATTGCGCCAGAAGGGCATCGCTGAAGATTTGATCAGCGCCGCGCTGCCGAGCCTGAAAGAAAGCGAACTGGAAGCCGCACGCGAGGTGTGGCTAAGAAAATTCGGCGCGTTGCCGCAGGATGCCAAGGAAAAGGCCAAACAGATGCGCTTCCTGCACTCGCGCGGGTTTGGGTTGGAGGTGATTTTCAAGGTGCTGCGTGTGGCGGTATTAGAAGATGACGAGCTATAGAAAGGGCATGGCATGAGTTCTTTGGCTCGAGGTGAGAGAGATTTACTGCCCTCCCCGACCTGCGTATAATGTCCCCTTTGCCGAGGGCTGCTTCATGCGCATCATTCAAAAAGCATTAACCTTTGACGACGTTCTGCTCGTTCCTGCCTACTCAAACGTATTGCCGCGCGATGTCAGTCTGCGCGCCCAGCTCACCCGCAACATCAGCCTGAACATCCCATTGCTGTCCGCCGCGATGGATACCGTCACGGGATCGCGTCTGGCGATTGCTCTGGCGCAGGAGGGCGGCATCGGCATCGTGCATAAAAACATGACGGCTCAAGCGCAGGCCGCCAAGATCGCCAAAGTCAAACGTTTTGAAAGCGGGGTGGTCAAGGATCCCATCACCATCACGGCGGACATGACGGTGCGCGACGTGCTGGGCTTGACGCAGCAGCATAAAATTTCCGGTTTGCCGGTGGTGCAGGGCAAGAAGGTGGTCGGCATCATCACCAACCGCGATTTGCGCTTCGAAAACAATCTGGATCAGCCGATCAAGAACATCATGACGCCGCGCGAGCGGCTGATCACCGTCAAGGAAAACGCCAGTCTGGAAGAAGCGCGCAACCTGATGCACAAACATCGCATCGAGCGCGTGCTGGTGGTCAATGACGCGTTCGAACTGCGCGGCTTGATGACGGTAAAGGACATTCTGAAATCCAGCGAGCATCCGCTGGCTTGCAAGGACAGCTTCGGCAGACTGCGCGTCGGCGCGGCAGTCGGCGTGGGAGAGGGCACGGAAGAGCGTGTCGCGCTGCTGGTCGAGGCGGGGGTGGACGTGATCGTGGTGGATACCGCGCACGGCCATTCGCAAGGCGTGCTGGATCGCGTCAAGTGGATCAAGACTAATTTTCCGCTCATTGAAGTGATTGGCGGCAACATCGCCACCGGCGGCGCGGCGCAGGCGCTGCTGGATCACGGCGCGGACGGGGTGAAAGTCGGTATCGGTCCCGGTTCGATCTGCACCACGCGCATCGTCGCGGGGGTCGGCGTGCCGCAGATCGCGGCGATACAAAGTGTGGCGAAAGCCTTACAGGGAACCGGTGTGCCGTTGATTTCCGACGGCGGCATTCGCTACTCCGGCGACATCGCCAAGGCGATTGCATCTGGCGCACATACGGTGATGCTGGGCGGCTTGTTCGCCGGCACCGAAGAAGCGCCGGGCGAAATCGAATTATTCCAGGGGCGCTCCTACAAATCCTATCGCGGCATGGGCAGCATAGGCGCGATGCAACAAGGTTCCAGCGACCGCTATTTTCAGGACAGCGAAAACAATCAGGACAAGCTGGTGCCGGAAGGCGTCGAGGGGCGCGTGCCATACAAGGGCAGCGTGTCGGCGGTGATCCATCAACTGATGGGCGGCCTGCGC
>JANONV010000210.1:0-11703 GCA_031421015.1 Gallionella sp.
GCCGCTCATATCAAACAATGAAGGTAAGCTTTCCGGAAAGTAGGATGACTGCTAGGAGTCGTAAGCGGCTACTCGCGCATGTCTGAAAAGGGTGGGCACGTCGTGCCCAATTTTTGGTTTGGGTATCAGCTTTTCATCCCCTGTGCGCCGCCTCGATCAGCCGCAAACAAGCGGTGGGGTTGGGCGAGCACTGTTTGAGCACGTGGCCGCGCAGCGGATCGTGCGAGTTGCGCAGCCCCGCTTGCTTGTGGCTGATCGAGGGAACCCCGCAGGGGCGGGAAACCGGGGTCGCCTTCTTTTTGGTTACTTTTTCTTTGGCGAAGCAAGAAAAAGTGACTAGCTGTCGGGCTACCCCCGACGGTGTTGACTCTAGTCATTCATATTTCGATACGGCCTCCGGCCTACTCAATACGAACGGCCTATATTGGATAGAAGCTACCTCCGCCATTGGGTAGAATAGCCACACCATGCAAACCCTCAAGATCGCCACCTACAACATCCACAAAGGACTCTCCCATTTCAACCGCCGCGTGGTGTTGCACGAGCTGCGCGAGCGGCTGCGCGAGCTGGATGCGGACATCGTGTTCTTGCAGGAGGTGCAGGGCGAACATACCCGGCATGGCGAGCGTTATCACAATTATCCGGACGGCGCGCAGCACGAGTTCATCGCGGAAGCGATCTGGCCGCATTCCGTCTACGGCAAGAATTCGGTGTATGAGGCGGGGCATCATGGCAATGCCATTCTCAGCCGCTTTCCTATCCTGCAATCCCTGAACATGGATGTTTCCGCGCATCGCTTCGAAAGCCGCGGTCTGCTGCACTGCGAGATCGAGCTTCCCGGTTTGCTGCAAGGCGGGCTGCCGCAAAGCCTGGCCGGACAGCGGCGCGCCCATTGCCTGTGCGTGCATTTTGGCTTGTTCGCCAAAGGCCGCCGCGCGCAAATAAAAGCGTTGGTCGAGTACGTGCGCGATGAGATTCCTGCTGACGCACCGCTCATCATCGCGGGCGATTTCAATGATTGGCGCAATCAGTTGAGCAAATCCTTGTCAGGCGAGTTGGGCATAGATGATGTTTTTCACCTGCTTCGCGGAAATCCTGCGCGCAGTTTTCCATCCCGGCTGCCGATGCTGCGCCTGGACCGCATTTACGTGCGCGGATTCGACGTGCTGCACAGCAGCGTACATGTCGGTGGAGAATGGCGGCGCTTGTCAGATCACGCTGCACTTTCAGCCAGCTTGAAGCGTCATGACCCGGTTGACGGCATGAATGACAGCCACCAAGTCAATGGCGATCAACTTCGGTTGCTGCAAAACGGCGCGGCTTATTTTCCGCAACTGTGCGCCGATATCGATGCCGCGCAACATTCCATTTATCTGGAGACCTATATTTTCGCTGCGGACGAAACCGGGCGCATGGTTGCCGACGCATTGCAACGCGCCGCTGCGCGCGGGGTGGCGGTGCGCGTGTTGCTGGATGGCTACGGCTCGACAGAATTGCCGCAGGATTGGGTGGACGAATTGCGCGCGGCGAAGGTCGAGGTGCAGTGGTTCCGACGCGAGATTTCCCCTTTCACATTACGCCGCAGCCGGATGCGCCGCTTGCACCGTAAGCTGGCGGTGATGGATGGTGAAGTGGCTTTTGTCACCGGCATCAATATCATCAACGATGTGCCCGGGCATGATGCTTCCGGTTTCCCCCGTCTCGATTACGCGGTGCGTGTCCAAGGCTTGCGGAAAGGGGGTGCGCAGAAAGGGAGTGTGGTGGCAGGCGAGATTCACGCGGCCATGCGGCATTTGTGGGGCGTGGTGTCGTGGGCCAACTTTCGCCGGCGCGGCAAGGAAATCAAACGATTCTTTTCGGCTAAGGCGAAGCGTGCCGCTACGCCAAACATCGCTTTGTTGTTGCGCGATAATTTTCGCCACCGGCACGATATCGAAGCCGCTTACCTGAAGGCTATTACCGGCGCGCAACGCGAAATCATCATCGCCAACGCCTACTTTCTGCCCGGACGCGCCTTTCGCCTGGCCTTGATACAAGCCGCACAGCGCGGCATCCGTGTCGTGTTGCTGTTGCAGGGCAGGGTGGAATACCGCCTGCAGCACTATGCGACGCATGCGCTTTATGACCCATTGCTGGCGGCGGGCATCGAGATTTACGAGTATCAACCCAGTTATCTGCACGCCAAAGTCGCGGTGGTGGACGGGCAGTGGGCGACGGTGGGCTCGTCCAACATCGACCCGTTCAGTTTGCTGTTGGCGCGCGAAGCGAATCTGGAAGTGCGGGATGCGGGGTTCGCCGGCGAGTTGCGCGCGAGTCTGCTTGCCGCAATCGCCAACGATGCGGTCCGTATCGGCGATGGATATGACGTGCCGCGAAACTGGATGGGCAGGCTGGTCGCGCGTGTCAGTTATGGGATCGTGCGCTTGTTGATCGGGCTGCTGGGATATGGCAATTCGATCTGAGGCGATGTTGCGGCAGGTTATAATGCGAAATTCTGGAGCGGCAGGATGGTTGGGATAATGACAAGTATAGCGACACGATGAAAAGCATGAAGGACTTTGCCACACGGCTGACACTGGGGAGACTTTTGGCGCTGCTGGCGGTTTTCTCGTTGACGGCGGCTTTGGCCATTATATTTTTTGTGTCTGCGACGGTGCAGGATGAAGCGGTGCACGATCTGGCGCGCCAGAATGCGCAACAGACTTCCCGGCTGGTTTTTCAGAGCCTGTATTCGGCGATGCGCAAAGGGTGGAGCAAGCGGGAAATCACCGGCATCATAGAACGGCTCAACGATAACTTTCCGGAGCTGAAGATAAACGTCTACCGGGGCGAAATCGTGGCGCGCCAGTTCGGCGTGATGGCGGGCGAGCATGCCGTTATCGAAAATGACGCCGCGTTGCAGCGGGCGCTGGAGGACGGCAAGGATGAGTTGATTGTTGTAAACAGAGATGCTGTTCGTTATCTTTATCCGCTGGTGGCCAAGCAGGAGTGTTTGGTGTGCCACACGCAATCGCATATAGGCGCGGTGCATGGGGTGATCGATATCACCCATCCGATTAAAAACCTGAAGGAGTCTTTTGGCGCGGTGATCAATACTATCGTTGCCTATGCGCTGGTCGTCATGGGCGTGATTTTCTTCCTGCTCTATTTGCAACTGCGTTATCTGATCGTTTTGCCGATCGCCAATTTGCGGGGCGTCATGCGTAACGTGACGCTGAACATGGATCTGAGCCATCGTGTCAGCGGCTCGACGTGGTCGCTGGAACTAAAACAGTTAACTGACTATTTCAACCATTTGCTCAAGACGGTACAGGAATACAGCATCAGGCTGGAGGAGCTGTCCATACGCGATCCGCTGACGGGTTTGTACAACCGCCGCAAGTTCCAGGAATTCATGCAGCATGAAATCATCCGCGCGACGCGTCATGACCGGGGATTTTCGGTGATCATGATCGACCTGGATAATTTCAAATATGTCAACGATACCTACGGTCATCCGATAGGTGACATGATTCTCAAGGAGATCGCCGCGCTGCTTGGTGTCGCGTCGCGTCGTGCCGACCTGCTGGCGCGTTTGGGGGGAGACGAGTTCGCCATCATCCTGCCGGAAACTGATGCCGCAAGGGGCATGCAGGTCGCCAACAAGCTGCATCAGGCACTGGCCGAAAAGATGTTCGAATTACCGGTCGGCAAGATGCATATCACCGCCAGTTTCAGCTTGGTGAGCTTCCCGGAGGACGGCAAGACTGCGGAAGAAATTTATTCTGCCATGGATGTGGTGTTGTACAAGGCCAAGACCGGTGGCAAGAACCGGGTGATGACCGCAGGATCCGATGAGGATCGCAGCATGATGACGATCTTCAAGCAAGGCGACTTTCTGCGCAGCGCTGTGCGTGAAGGTCGCATCGAGGCCTTCCTGCAACCGATCATCAATGTGCAAACCGGCGAGGTGATGGCTTATGAGGTGCTGGGGCGTATCCGCGATGGTGAGTCTGTCATTCCGGCCGAGCAGTTCGCCGACGTTGCCGAAGGACTGGGTATGGCGCAGGAGCTGGATCGCGAGGTATTCCGCAAAGGGTTGGCACATTATGCGGTAATCGCAAAGCAGCAGCCGCAGGTCAAGTTGTTTTTCAATCTGTTTCCTTCCAGCTTTAAAGATTTGGAGTGGGTGCGCGGCATCCCCGAGTTGGTGCGAAGCGCGGGCGTCCCGTGCGAAAGCATCGTGCTGGAAATCACCGAGCGCGAAGCCTTGCCTAATCTGACTCAAGTCGGGCTGGTGATCGAAGAGTTGCGCGCCAACAAGATTTCCGTCGCGCTGGACGATTTCGGCAGCGGCTTCTCGTCATTCATGTACCTGAAGTATCTGGCGATCGACTACGTGAAGATCGAGGGCAGCTTCATCCGTCAAATCGTCGGCGACGAGCGAGATCGCATCATGGTCGAGCATATCAATAGCATGGCGCATCAATTCGGTCTCAAGACCGTGGCCGAATTCGTTGAGGATGAAGAGACCGCCAAAATCATCGCCGAGATCGGGGTGGACTATGCGCAGGGCTATTACTATGGCCGTCCCGCGCTGCCGAAATAAGTTTGGCTGTAGGTCGGGTTAGCGGCTTGCCGCGTAACCCGACGAACCTTGCGTCGGGTTACGGTCTGCGACCTAACCCGACCTACTATAATCGTCCTCTTACTGCACCTATTCAAATTATGCCGCCCCAGCCCGCCCCGCCCCCCGCAGTCGCCAACCTCGCAGTCGCCACCCCAGCAGCGGTCACCCCCGCAGCCGCCTCACGCGCCGATTGGCTGGCGCTTCGTTCCTTGTTGCCGTATCTTCTGGAATTCAAGTGGCGCGTGATCGTCGCGATGAGTCTGCTGGTGTTATCCAAGTTCGCCAACGTCGCGATCCCGCTGACATTGAAGGAGATCATCGACGCGCTGGATAAATCCCAGGCGGTGTTGCTGCTGCCGGTGTTTCTGATCGCAGGTTACGGCCTGTTGCGCTTGTTCAGCACGCTGTTCGGCGAATTGCGCGATGCGGTGTTTGCCAAGGTGACGCAGCGCGCCATCCGGCGCGTGGCGTTGCAGGTGTTCGAGCATCTGCACAGCCTGAGTTTGCGCTTTCATCTGGATCGGCAGACCGGCGGCGTATCGCGCGACATCGAGCGCGGCACGCGCGGGATCGGTTTTCTGCTGAACTTCATGTTGTTCAATATTTTGCCGACGCTGCTGGAGATCACGCTGGTCGCGGCGATTCTGTTCAGCAAATATAACGTGTGGTTCGCCGTGATCACCTTCATCACGCTGGTGATTTACATCGCCTTTACGCTATTCATCACCGAGTGGCGCATGGTGGTGCGGCGCACCATGAACGATCTGGATTCCAAAGCCAACACGCGCGCCATCGACAGCCTGCTGAATTACGAAACGGTGAAGTATTTCGGCAACGAACAATACGAAGCGCACCGCTATGACCACAATATGGAGCACTGGGAGACCGCGGCGGTGCGCAACCAGACCTCGCTGGCGCTGCTCAATTCCGGGCAGAGCGTCATCATCGCCATCGGCATCACCGCGCTGATGTTGCTGGCCGCCGACGGGGTGGTCAAGGGAACGATGACGCTGGGCGATCTGGTGCTGGTGAATGTGTTCATGTTGCAGCTTTATATGCCGCTGCATTTTTTGGGTTTCGTGTATCGCGAAATCCGCCACGCGCTGGCGGATATGGAAAAAATGTTCCGCTTGCTGCATGAGCATCGCGAGATCGCCGATGCGCCGGATGCGACAGCCTTGCGGGTGGGCAGTGCAGAGGTTAGCTTCGAGCAGGTCAGCTTTTCCTATGCGCCCGACCGGCAGATCTTGTTCGACGTGAGCTTTGCCATTCCGGCCGGGCATACGGTGGCGGTGGTGGGATCTAGCGGGGCGGGCAAGTCCACGCTATCGCGCCTGTTGTTCCGCTTTTACGATATCGGCCAGGCCTGTCCTGAGCCAGGTCGAAGGGGCAGCATCCGGATCAACGGCCAGGATATTCGCAACGTCACGCAAGCCAGCCTGCGCGCGGCGATCGGCATCGTGCCGCAGGACACGGTGCTGTTCAACGATACGATCTACTACAACATCGCTTATGGCCGTCCCGATGCGACGCGCGAGGAAGTCGTTGCCGCCGCTCAAGCCGCGCACATCCATAGCTTCATCGAGTCGTTGCCGCAGGGATATGAGAGCACGGTGGGCGAGCGCGGCCTGAAGTTGTCCGGCGGCGAGAAGCAGCGTGTGGCGATCGCGCGCGCCATTCTGAAAAATCCGGCGATATTGATTTTCGATGAAGCGACCTCCGCGCTGGATTCAAAATCGGAAAAGGCGATCCAGGCCGAGTTGCGGGCGATCGCGCAAAATCGCACCACGCTGATCATCGCGCATCGCTTGTCCACTGTAGTGGAAGCCAACCAGATACTGGTGATGGACAAAGGGCGCATCGTCGAGCGCGGCACGCATCGCGAATTGCTGGCGCAGAACAAACTTTACGCGCAAATGTGGAATCTTCAGAAGCAAGAGGAGCAAACTTATCCTGCCTATTGATTTATATCGGGTTTCGGGTATGCTTTGCGGCGTCGAGTGGTGGGAGAGCCATAATGAAAAAAATATTGCTGATAGGCCTGTTGGTCGGGCATACCTTGGTAGCGCACGCGGAGGTGCATGACACGAATAGCTTCCTACCTTCGAGTGACAATTCCTCACCCGGCTTGCCGGACACCGACAGGGCGCAGCTTCGAGACGGTGGATTGACTGCCCTTGGTACAGAGCTGGCGGGCACGGAGCTATGGACAGGGCTTAAGCTGGAGCATGACCAGACCGGGCCCGAATCGCTCAAGGAATCGCTCAAGACAGGTCCCGCACCCAGGCTGCACTCCGCAATCGCGCTGATTTACGACCAGCAGACACAGCGTCCGCTGTACACCAAAAATGCCAATGCAAGCGCTTCCATCGCATCCATCACCAAGTTGATGACGGCGATGGTTGTGCTGGATGCGCTGCAGCCGTTAAACGAAGAAATCGGCATCGAAGCATCCGACATCGATACGCTCAAAAGGACGCCGTCACGTCTTGCCGTCGGCATGAAGTTTACGCGTAACGAGATGCTCAGTCTGGCGTTGATGGCCTCCGAGAACCGCGCCGCATCGGCTTTGGCGCGCAGCTACCCGGGAGGCACGACAGCGTTCTTGGCGGCGATGAATGCCAAAGCGCGCGAAATCGGAATGGACCGCACGCGTTTTATCGATCCTGCCGGATTAAGAGGCGGCAACGTTTCCACCGCGCAGGATCTGGTCAAGATGGTTGCCGCTGCACACAACTACGCCTTGATACATCAATACACCACCGCCACATCGAATTCCGTGGAGGGTTTGGGCGGGCGCGTGTTGCGCTTCATCAACACCAATCCGCTGGTCAGGAATGTCGGCTGGGACATCGGCGTCAGTAAGACTGGATTTATCAACGAGGCGGGACGCTGCCTGGTGATGGAAGCAAAAATAAATCAACGTTCGGTGATCATCGTGTTGCTGAATTCATGGGGAAAGCGAACCCGTATCGGGGACGCCAACCGCATCAAGCGGTGGATGGAAAGCGCCGATACGCGCAGCCGCACTTCACCGCGCGGTTAACGACCTGAATTCGTCATGCCGGACTCGATCAGGCGTCCAGCCGGTTGTGTAATTCCATTTCCAAATTATAAGTGCTATGTCGTAGGGTGCGTTCCACGCACCAACCCAACGATGATGGTGCGTGGAACGCACCCTACATAATTATTATTGTTGTTTTAAATTGGAAATGGAATAACCGGATTCCCGCACCGGAATGATTTATTCCATTTCAAAAGTGAAATAATCTGCAGGCCGGGCGCAGCCCGCCCTGCGGAATTATTATTGGATTGTGGAATATGGTCGAAGCACTTTTAGCAATCACCATTCTTACCCTGGTCGTTCTGACGATACGCAGGGGAAAGCCTGTGGTGCTGGATAACCCGGTCATCATCTTTCGTCCCGGTCAATACCACATCGTCCTCGCGCCGCAACTCAACCGTGCGCAAACCTTTATCGAGCAAATCGCCAAGCGATTTGTCCAACTGAATTCGCCGCAAGGAGATCTTCCCGGACAGTATTATGAAATACGCGATCCCGTCGTGTTTGCCAATGGCGAGAGCGCTTACTTGCTGGCGATCACCTTGCGCGATGGGATGTTGTATGTTCAGGCCATTAATCCGCAGCCCTTGATTTACGATGCAGACAGTCACTACAAAACCTTGCGTGAATTTTCCGAGACGGTGCTGAAGCAACATCCGCTCTCGAAACCTGCCGACGAACAATGGGCGGAAAAGCTGCGCGATTCGATCGACACGATTGCCGGCCAGTTGCAAATAACCGTGAAAGCATTGCAGGCAAATGACTAATGAGGAACGCTATAAATTTCGGCATCCGCCAACCATGAAAAACCTTGTCACATTCTTTCTGCTCTGCCTTGGGATTGCCGGACATGCAGTGTGCCGGGCCGACACTTCCCCGCCCGGGAAGATCGTTTATCAGGCAACCATTGCCGCCGATGGCGTACAGTACGTGCGGATTGAAGGCGGAAGTGATTTTTTCAAGCCTGACCACGTGATCGTCAAGGTGAATGTGCCGGTCGAGTTGACGGTCAGCGTGGAAAAAGGTTTGATTTCCCACACCCTGGTCATTCAATCGCCCGAAGCGGGCATCTCGGTGGATGAAAACCTGTCGAGCGACGCCAAAAATATCCGCTTCACGCCCACCGCCGCCGGCAAGTACCCTTTTTATTGCAGAAACAAGCTGCTGTTTTTCAAAAGCCACCGCGACAAGGGCATGGAAGGTGTGCTCGAAGTAATTCAATAATCAATGCTATCAACCCTGATGCTTGCCGCAGCACTCACCGGAACTCCCCCCAGCGGCACTCCACCCGATCCGCTGGCTGCCGCCATCGAGCATTACCGAACGGTCGAGTCCTATCGTGTCACCATCCGTTCCTTCCATGCCGGCGGCGAGGAGCAGATCCGCTACTACTACCGGAAGCCCGGTTACGTGCGCATGGAATTCATCCGGCCGCATGATGGCGCGATGCTGGTTTACAATCCGAACACGCAACGCGTGCGCTTGTGGCCGTTTGGCGCCGGTCGTTTCCCGGAACTCAATCTGAGTCCCGGCAATCCGCTGATCCGCAGCTCGCGCGGCCAGCGCGTGGATCGCTCGGACATCGGCGCGCTGCTCGAAAATGTCCGCACCCTGCAAGCGAGCGGCAACACCGAACTGTCGGACGAAGAGAACATGGAAGGCCGCACGGCCCAGCATCTTGTCGTGACCGGCGCAAGCGGTGTTGAGGTTGCCGACGTGCATCGCTACGAGCTGTGGCTGGATACGGCGAGCCGGTTCCCGGTCAAGGTGATCAGCCGCGATCTGCGGGATGCCATCATCGAAACCGTAAAAATGGAAGGCTTGGAAATCAACATTGAACTGCCGGACACACTGTTCAATCCATAATTGAACATTCCGTAATTCATGACAGATACTTTTACAGCAACCGTCATTCCGGCGAAGGCCGGAATCCAGTTTGTCATATAATTCCGCGTAGCGGACAAAGCCGTACTTGGGGGTGTTGTCTCACTGGTGGGGGTATTGTCAATTGGCTGGATTCCGGCAGCCCTCACCTCAATCCTCTCCCGCTTGCGGGAGAGGAGGCGATCGTCCCTTCCCCCCTTGCAGGGGGAAGGTTAGGATGGGGGTTTTCCTGCCGGAATAACGGGCTAATGGACTATCTGAAATGAACTACCGATTTACCACCATCTGGAGTATCGAAGCGCCGATTGAGACAGTCTGCGAGGCCATCTCCCTTTCTCTGAACTGGCCGCAGTGGTGGCGCAATGTGGAGAGAGTCGAAGAGCTTGTACCCGGCGATGCCCGTGGCATCGGCAGCGTGCGCCGTTACACATGGAGAGGACGCTTGCCGTATCGGCTCACCTTCGACATTCGCGTTAGCCATATCGAACCACTGGCTGTCATCGAGGGCATCGCCAGCGGTGATGTGGAAGGCCTGGGCCGTTGGTCATTCACCGCCGACGGTGCCGTGACCATCGTGCGCTACGAGTGGCAGGTACACACCACACCAATCTGGATGAACCTGCTGGCGCTGTTCGCGCGTCCACTCGTAAAGTGGAACCATGATACCGTCATGCAGCAGGGTGGCGAAGCATTGGCACGCATGCTCAATGTCCGACTGGTTGAGATCGCGCATTTTTGAAGGATCCCTCCAAAAATTCAAAAGAGCAGCGCGGTATCGCGACGGGGTTTGGCTTGTTACCGTTGCCGCGTGTTTCTAATTATTCGATCTTGGCCTTGGCGCGCATTTCAGAAATCGCATTCTGGATGGATTGCTGTTGCAAGCGTTGTTGCATTTGCGGCTTGAGCTCTTCGAGTGGCGGCACTTTCAGGTCGCGCACATCGTCAAGCTTGATGACGTGCCAGCCGAATTGCGATTCCACCGGCTGCTTGGTGTATTCGCCTTTTTTCAGTTTGGTCAGGGCATGGGCAAATGGCGGAACAAATTTGCCCGGTATTGTCCAGTCCAATGAGCCGCCGCGTTCTGCGGAGCCGGCATCCTGGGATTTTTCCTTGGCCAGCTTGTCGAATTTACCCTTCTTGCCAAGTTGGGCGATGATGGCTTTTGCTTCGGCTTCGGTATTCACCAGGATGTGGCGCGCGTTATATTCCTTGTCACCGAGATTGCTTGTCAGGTTGTCGTATTCCTGTTTGTATTGATCGTCGCTGATCGGATGATTCCTGAGGTAGTCTTGCACGAATGCGCCGACCAGCACCGATTGTCTGGCCAGTTCGGTTTGTTGAACGACCTCGGGATTTTTGTCCAGCCCAATTTTCACCGCTTCTTGCGTCATCACTTCGAGGTTGATCATGTCCTCGCGAATCGCTTTGCGCAACTCCGGGCTGTCCGGCTGGCCTTGTGCTGTTGCCGCTTTGACGCGCAGATCGATACGAGCTTGCGGAATGGAGACGCCATTCACCAAAGCGGCGGACTTGTCTTCGGCAACAGCGGGGTTGATCGCCAGTACGCTCAATATTGCCAGCGTTACAAATTTCCCGGCGGCTGCAAATTTTCCAGTTTTAAACATTGCGAGTCCTCTTAAAAAATTATCTTGAAAGTGTGTTGATCAAAGTTAATCCGGCGCTTGCGCCTGTATGGTGAGCGCGTGTATTTCGCTTTTCATCATTTCCGCCAGCGCTAAATATATCATGCGGTGACGCGCGACCGTATTTTTGCCAGCAAACTGCGCCGAGACGATGTTTACCACATAGTGCCCGCCGCCGTCTCGCGCACCGGCATGTCCGGCGTGTTTGTGGCTTTCGTCGATGATGTCAAGCGAGACGGGCTCGAGCACGGCGAGGCGGGCTTTCATTGCCGCTATGCGCGCATTCATTGGGGGAATGCCTTTCTGAATGGCTGCACACTCACTTCTGCATATACCCCGGCCGCCACGTAAGGGTCGGCCTTCGCCCACTCTTGTGCAGATGGCAATGAAGCAAATTCCGCGACAATCAGGCTGCCGGTGTATCCCGCCGTGCCCGGATCCACGGCGTCTACGGCGGGAAAAGGCCCAGCCAGCATCAGCCGGCCTTGATCTTGCAGTGCCTG
>JANONV010000211.1:0-7414 GCA_031421015.1 Gallionella sp.
TCTTCCACCGATGGCTCCGGCACATCCACTTTTTGAAAACGGCGCGACAACGCGTGATCCTTCTCGAAGATGCCGCGATATTCCTGATAGGTGGTCGCGCCTATGCATTTCAGTTGTCCGTTCGACAACGCGGGCTTGAGCAGATTGGAGGCGTCCATGGTGCCGCCGGAAGCCGCACCTGCGCCGATCAGGGTATGGATCTCGTCGATGAACATGATGGCGTTCGGCGCGTCGGTAAGCTCCTTCAGCACGGCTTTCAGGCGCTGCTCAAAATCGCCGCGATATTTGGTGCCCGCCAGCAGCGAGCCCATGTCGAGCGCGTAGACGCGCGCGTCCTTGAGGATTTCCGGCACGTCATTTTCCACGATGCGCCGCGCCAGGCCTTCGGCGATCGCGGTCTTGCCCACGCCGGCTTCGCCCACCAGCAGCGGGTTGTTCTTGCGGCGGCGGCACAGGGTCTGGATGACGCGCTCCAGCTCGATCTCGCGGCCGATCAGCGGGTCTATTTTACCGGCCAGCGCCTGCGCGTTCAGATCCTGCGTGTAGTTTTTCAGTGCGCCGCCGGCATTCTGCTCCTGTTCGGATTCCGCTTCGTTGTGCGGTTTGGTTGGCGTGCCCGGCTGGGACTTGTCGATCCCGTGGGCGATGTAGTTCACCACATCCAGACGGCTGACGTTGCGCTGCGTAAGGAAATACACCGCGTGCGAGTCCTTCTCGCCGAACAGGGCGACCAGAATATTGGCGCCGGTCACCTCTTTTTTGTTGGTGGATTGCACATGCAGGATGGCGCGCTGGATGACGCGCTGAAAACCGACCGTGGGCTGGGTGTCCACTTCGTGGTCGCCCGACGCGACCGGGGTGTGCGAAGTGATAAATTCGGTCAAGGTCTGACGCAACTCCTCTATGTTCACGCCGCAGGCGCGCAACACCTGCGCGGCGGAAGCGTTGTCCAGCATGATGAGCAGCAGATGCTCCACCGTAATGAACTCATGGCGTTTCTGCCGGGCTTCGACGAAGGCCAAGTGCAAGCTTACTTCTAATTCCTGCGCGATCATTTCAATTTTCCTCCATGCCGCATCGTAGCGGATGCCCGTGTTGTTTGGCAAATTTTGCTACCTGAACCACTTTGGTTTCTGCGACATCACGGGAATATAATCCGCATACCGCCGATCCTTCATTATGCACTTTGAGCATGATTTGCAGCGCGCGTTCGCGATTTATCTCAAAAAATCGCTGCAACACCTCGACCACAAAGTCCATCGTAGTGTAATCGTCATTGAACAAAATCACCTTATACATGCGCGGTGGCTTTGCTTTTGCGCGTTCCGGCGCGAGTACCGAGCCGTTTTGTGGTTTGGTTGCCATAGTCATTGGTGTGTATTCTGACACTTCCCTCGTCTCCATACTTGATGATTAACGATGCTTTTTCAAGTCCAATCGAAAAATATTTTAAAAACCCCTTGACGGCATCGGCTAAATCGGGGTAAATGCGCGCTGGTGTTTGACTCAAAGTATCTGCAGTACTGGTTTTGCCGTGTGCGATCTTGGATTCAAACAGTTTCGCGGGGGATTTCCCCGTTTTTTTAGTAAGGAAGTAATCACATGGCAACTGGTACAGTTAAATGGTTCAACGACGCAAAGGGATTCGGGTTTATCACTCCCGATGATGGCAGCGAAGATTTGTTCGCGCACTTTTCCGCAATCAACATGAGCGGTTTCAAGTCGCTTAAAGAAGGCCAGAAGGTCACCTTCGAAGTAGTGCAAGGCCCTAAAGGCAAGCAAGCTTCCAATATCCAGGCTCCTTAATCGGACTTGAGTTGGTAAAAAAGCCCGGCACGCAAGTGCCGGGCTTTTTCGTTTAGCAAATTAAATTCACATGTGTTTGACGATCGTGCATCGGCAACGAACAGGGCAGATTTGCGCAAGGATTGGCTCAAGGGCACCTCTAAAAATCCAAACTCCGTCGCGATACTGCGTTGCTCAAGAAATTTTAACGCTTACATATCAATCATATGCGGCGCGTTAAAATTTCTCTCGCGCCTTGTCTCGCTTAGGATTTTGAATTTTTAGAGGCGCCCTCAAATGGCGTCCAAAGCAGCATTGAACGTTGCGCTTGGGCGCATCGCTTGCGATGCCTTCTTGACGTCCGGATGGTAATAACCACCCATATCCACCGGCTTGCCCTGTGCTGCAATCATTTCGGCATTGATCATGGCTTCGTTGTCCGCAAGCGTCTTTGCCAGGGGTGCGAAGCGCGCCTGAATCTCTTTATCCTTGGTCTGCGCGGCGAGTGCCTGTGCCCAGTACAGCGCGAGATAGAAATGACTGCCACGGTTATCGATCTCACCCACCTTGCGGGCGGGGGACTTGTTGTTGTCAAGAATTCTGGCGTTGGCCTGGTCCAGTGTCTCGGCCAAAACTTGCGCCTTGGCGTTGTTGAATTTCCGGGCCAGATGTTCCAGCGACACGCACAGCGCCAGGAATTCACCCAGCGAATCCCAGCGCAGATAGCCTTCCTGCTGGAACTGCTGCACATGCTTGGGCGCCGAGCCGCCCGCGCCGGTCTCGAACAATCCGCCGCCATTCATCAGCGGGACGATGGACAGCATCTTGGCGCTGGTGTTGAGTTCCAGTATCGGGAACAGGTCGGTGAGGTAATCGCGCAACACGTTGCCGGTGACGGAGATGGTGTCCAGTCCTTTGCGCGTGCGCGCCAAAGTAAAACGACATGCGTCCGCCGGTTCCATGATTTTGATGTCGAGGCCGGTGGTGTCGTGATCCTTGAGGTACTGCTCGACTTTGGCGATGATCTGCGCATCATGCGCGCGGTTCTTGTCCAGCCAGAAGAAGGCGGGCGTATTGCTCAGGCGCGCGCGCGTGACAGCGAGTTTCACCCAATCCTGTATCGGCGCATCCTTGGTCTGGCAGGCGCGGAAGATGTCGCCTTGCTCGACTTGCTGCTCCAGCAATGCTTTGCCATTGCTGTCCACGATGCGCACTACGCCCTCGCCGTTCATCTCGAAGGTCTTGTCGTGCGAGCCATATTCCTCGGCCTGCTGCGCCATCAGGCCGACGTTGGGTACGGAGCCCATGGTGGCGGGATCGAGCGCGCCATTCTTCTTGCAATCCTCGACGGTGGCGACATAGATGCCCGCGTAGCAGCGGTCGGGAATCATGGCCAGCGTGTCGTAGGGTTTGCCGTCGGCGCCCCACATCTTGCCGCCGTCGCGGATCATCGGCGGCATGGATGCATCGATGATCACGTCGGATGGCACGTGGAGATTGGTGATGCCCTGGTCGGAATTCACCATTGCCAGCGGCGGCTGCTTCCTGAAACAGTCGGCGATGTCGGCCACGATGGCGGCGCGCTTGTTCTCCGGCAATGCAAGCACCTTGGCCTCCATGTCGCCGAAGCCGTTGCTGACGTTTACGTTCAGTGAGTTGAGCAGCGCACCGTGTTTGTCGAACACGCTCTTGAAGAACACGGAAACGGCATGGCCGAACATGATGGGGTCGGATATCTTCATCATGGTGGCCTTGAGATGCAAGGACAGCAGCACGTCTTCTTTTTTCGCTGCGGCGATCTGCTCGGCGTAGAACTGGCGCAGCGCGCGGCGGCTCATCACGGCGGCGTCGAGAATCTCTCCCGCCTTGAGCACCAGCTTGTCCTTGAGTACGGTGACCTTGCCGTCCTTGCCGACGAATTCGATGCGGGTGGTGATGGCTTCCGGCGCGGTCGCGGATTTTTCGCTGCCGTAGAAATCGCCGCTGCTCATGTGCGCAATGCGGGTCCTGGAAGTGGGAGACCACGCGCCCATCCTGTGCGGATGCTTGCGGGCGAATTGCTTGACCGAGACCGCAGCACGGCGGTCGGAGTTGCCCTCGCGCAGCACCGGGTTCACCGCGCTGCCGAGCACCTTGCTGTAACGTGCCTTGGTGTCCTTCTCGGCATCCGTTTTCGGGTTTTCAGGATAGGCCGGGACTTTGTATCCCTGCGATTGCAATTCCTTGATCGCCGCCTTTAACTGAGGAGTCGAGGCGCTGACATTGGGCAGCTTGATGATGTTCGCTTCCGGTTTCAGTGTCAGTTCGCCCAATTCAGTCAGTTGATCTGCGATCTTCTGGGCGGGGGTCAGATGTTCGGGGAAGTTCGCGAGTATGCGCCCTGCAAGGGAAATATCTCGTGTTTCAACGGTAACTCCGGCTGCCTTGGTGAAGGCTTGTACGATGGGCAGCAGAGAGTAGGTTGCCAGTGACGGCGCTTCATCGGTCAGGGTGTAAATGATTTTTTGGCTGTTCATGTCTTTACTCATCTAGTGAAATTTGGCTCATTTAGCGAAATTCGGTAACCATTTCTTCGTATACTGCTTGCCCCTTGCCGGCCAATATTGAAATGCGATAAATGAAATGGGTCGTGTCCTGCTGTTCAACAAACCCTACGGGGTGATCTGCCAATTCAGCCGCGATGGTTCGCATCCGACGCTGGCGGATTATATCGCGCTTCCAGGTGTTTATCCCGCCGGAAGGCTGGACACCGATAGCGAGGGGCTGCTGGTGCTGACCGACGACGGCCAGATGCAACATCGCATCACCGATCCAAAACACAAATTGCCGAAAACTTATTGGGTGCAAGTGGAAGGCGTTCCGGACGATGCCGCGCTGGAACGATTGCGCAATGGCGTGGAGCTCAACGACGGCATGACCTTACCCGCCGAAGTCCAGCAGATTGCAGAGCCGGGAAATCTGTGGCCGCGAGATCCGCCGATAAGAGTGCGCAAAAATATCCCCGCTAGTTGGATCGAGCTGAGCCTGCGCGAAGGCAAGAACCGCCAGGTGCGGCGCATGACTGCAGCGGTTGGACTGCCCACGTTGCGTTTGATCCGCTACCGCATCGGCGAGTGGACGTTGGACGGGTTGGAGCCGGGGAAGTGGCGAATCGAATCGTCTCAATAATACATTTTATGACGAACTTGGCCGTGCAATCTCTCCTGGCCTCACTTTGCTCAAGGGAGATATCTGTTCCAGGAAAATCCCTCCTAACCTCCCTTTGCTAAAGGGAGGGATACGTTCCAAACAAGGTTCAGAAGGTATCCTCCCTTTGCAAAAGGGGGCAGAGGGATTTGGGGTGTAATGAATTGCGGAATCAGTAACAATCAATTGCGTTGACAAACCATGCCAGTGCTTTTATACATAGCGTCAGAAGTCGTAGCGAGCGGATTTGAGGTGGGTCGGAGCGGAGCGCAGGAGCCGGAGTGTACAGTTAGTTTGTCGCTACGCGACCCCGGATTCCGAGCACCGCACCGACCCGCATCAGATTCGCGCAGTAGACTTATGTCGTTATGTATAACTTGTTGGCCAATATCACACAGGAGGTCACATGACATTTTCACGCTGGTTGTTTCTGGTTGCGATGCTCTTTTCCCTGGGATGGTCAGGAAGCATTCATGCCGCAAGTAAAACGTCGGCATCAATTGCAGGCACATGGTATGGCGCGCAAGGAAAAACAATCACGTTCAGGGCGAACAGCACCATTAACTACCATGGCAAAAAATACTATTACGCCGTTTCCTCCGGGGGTTTTATTCAGCTCAAAGGAAAACACGGTGAAACGACGATTCCCTATCAGCTTGCCGGTGGCAAACTTACCTTGACGGAAGGCGGAAAGACGACGGTGTATAGACGCAAACGGTGAGCCGGTGAAAATTGCTGCGACGAATAGCTTCGGTGAGGCTCTGTCTTACGCCGCTGACATTAACGACTCCGCCGGCCCGCTTTCGGGGAGAACAAAGCGGGCTGCGGCATGGATTGATGGCGCGCCGCTTCAGACAGATGCTGCTGATCGGCTGTCTTTTCCGGTTGACGGGGTTTGGCAGGTTGTTGTCCATGGCGCGGTTGCTGGCTTGCACCTGGTTGCTGCCTGGGTTGCTGCGGATTGCGCGGTCTTTGTCCTTGACTACCGCGCGGCGGCTGGTTGCGCTCACCCCTCACTGCCGTATTGCCTGTCCTGAGTCCGGTCGAAGCCGGTCCCGAGCGGGAGCCGGCTCGCCTCTGCCCATGCGGCTGGCGCGGCTGGCGCGGGGCTTCAGCGGGAAGATGGGCGGGCGGAACGAAGCTGTCTACCGCAACCACCGGGATTTCGCGTTTGATCAGGCGCTCGATGTCCCTGAGAAACTGTGATTCTTCCTTGTCCACCAGCGAGATCGCCGCGCCGCTGCTGCCCGCGCGTCCGGTGCGTCCGATGCGGTGCACGTAATCTTCCGGCACGTTAGGCAATTCGAAATTCACCACATGCGGCAGTTGGTCGATGTCCAGCCCGCGCGCGGCGATGTCGGTGGCGACCAGCACCGGCATCGTGCCGTCCTTGAATTGCGCCAACGCCTTGGTGCGTGCCGGCTGGCTTTTATTGCCGTGTATCGCGGCGGCGGGAATGCCGTCCGCGATCAGTTTTTCGGTCAGCCGGTTCGCGCCGTGTTTGGTGCGGGTGAACACCAGCACCTGTTTCCAGTCGTTATGTTTGATCAGATGCGAGAGCAAGTGGCTCTTCAGCTTTTGCGGCACCAGATGGACGCTTTGCGTGATCAGTTCCACAGTGGAGTTGCGGCGCGCCACTTCGACATAACCGGGGTTGTGCAGCAGCCCGTCGGAAAGCGTCTTGATCTCGTCGGAAAAGGTCGCCGAGAACAACAGGTTCTGGCGTTGTTTGGGCAGCAGCGCGAGGATTTTTTTGATGTCG
Source organism: Gallionella sp. (assembly GCA_031421015.1). Taxonomy (GTDB): domain Bacteria; phylum Pseudomonadota; class Gammaproteobacteria; order Burkholderiales; family Gallionellaceae; genus Gallionella. The sequence continues at coordinate 6,734 of JANONV010000211.1, forward strand.
CGGATGAAGCCCATGTCCAGCATACGGTCGGCTTCGTCCAGCACCAGGATCTCGACGCCGGACAGATCCAGGGTCTTTTGCCCGACGTGATCGAGCAGCCGCCCGGGCGTGGCCACGAGTATGTCCATTTGCCCGCGCAATGCTTTTATCTGCGGATTGATGTTCACACCGCCGAACATCACCATGGATTTCAGCGGCACATACTTGCCATAGGTCTGCACCGATTCCTCCACCTGTGCGGCGAGTTCGCGCGTCGGGACCAGAATCAAACAGCGCGGCCGCCCATGACGAGGGTTCGCGGCGGGTTTTGCGGAGAGCAGTTGCAAGATCGGCAGCGTGAAGCCGGCGGTCTTGCCGGTGCCGGTCTGCGCGCCGGCCAGCAGATCGCCGCCGGCCAATACCAGCGGGATCGCCTGCGCCTGCACCGGGGTGGGTGTGGTGTAGCCCGCGTCGGCAATCGCACGCATCAGGGGTGGCGCCAGATTCAAACTGGCGAAAGTAATTTCGGTATTAGACAAAGCAAGGCTCCTGCGACGGCCTGCCGCTCACCAGAGCTGCACCAATCGAGGCAGACGAATAAGAGATCGGAATGATCCTGGGGGTGAGAAAGAAACCGCTGCGTTGATTGGTAGGGCGCAGGGTGGCGGGCATTATACCTGTCCTGAGCCTGTAGTAGGGGCG
>JANONV010000212.1:0-1575 GCA_031421015.1 Gallionella sp.
TGCTGCATCAGCGCTGCGAAATTGTCGGTATTATCTGTCACCCGAGCTCCGTGGGTTCTTTGATGTAACTTTTCTGATGCTCTGCTCGAATACACCGGCAGACAGGACGAATCATATCCGGTTTTGAACCCTACTTTGAACCGGATGCAAGATTACCACTCAAAACGAGACTGACCATCAGGAGGAATGCATCATGCAGCGCAGACAATTCTTATTCGCTTTATCGGGCGTCACGCTGGCGCTTGCGACACGTTCACACGCCGCACCCGGCGACGAGAAAGTGAACATCATGCAATTTGCCGATGACGGGAAATCGATCGGGCGCGCCACCTTGTCCAAAATTCGCAAAGATGCCGAATGGAAAAAGCGCTTGTCGCCGTTGGCCTATCGGGTGACCCGCCAGCAGGGCACGGAGCGGGCGTTTTCACAACCGGGCTACGACAGGCATGAGCCGGGGCTGTATCGCTGCGTGTGTTGCGACAACGCGCTGTTCGATGCCAAGACCAAATACGATTCGCGTACCGGCTGGCCGAGTTTCTGGCAACCGATCGCCGCAGAAAATGTGCGTGAGATTGCCGATCACATGCTCGGTATGAAGCGCACCGAGGTGCAATGCGCGTTGTGCGACGCCCACCTGGGCCATGTGTTCGACGATGGTCCGAAACCGACCGGTTTGCGCTATTGCATGAATACGGTGGCGATGCGCTTCGTTCCGGTTTTGTAGGGGCGTATGGCAATACGCCCTGTGTGAATGAACCAGAGGGCGTGTTGCCATACGCCCCTACGGGAATTTCCTCATGTTGATCTTGGTTCTTGCCTACATCGGTGGTGTGCTGACCATCTTCAGTCCGTGCGTGTTACCGGTATTGCCCTTTATCTTTGCCCGCTCGGATCAGTCATTCCGGCGTTCCGGCTTGCCGATATTGATCGGCATGGCGGCGACCTTCACGCTGCTCGCCAGCCTCGCGACAGTCGCTGGCGCCTGGCTGATCGCATTGAATCAATATGGCCGTTATGCGGCGATGTTGCTGTTATTGCTGATGGGGCTGGCGCTGATTTTCCCGGCCTTGTCGGAACGCCTGATGCGCCCGTTCGTCACATTCGGCGGGCGATTGCAGCAACGCGCCGACCGGCAAGCCAGCGTCAAAGGTTCGCTGCTGCTGGGCGTCGCGATAGGATTTTTGTGGGCGCCCTGCGCCGGGCCGATTTTGGGCCTGGTGCTGGCCGGCGCGGCGCTGAGTGGCGCGAATCTTTACAGTGCGATGCTGCTGTTGGTGTTCGCTGCCGGTGCGGCGTCTTCGCTGGCGGTCGCCTTGCTGGCGGGCGGACGGGTGTTCAGTCTGATGAAGCGCGGACTGGGTGCGGAAGAATGGTTGCGGCGCGGCCTGGGCATTGCCGTGTTGGTGGGAGTGGGGGTTATCGCGCTGGGTTGGGATACCCGCTTCCTGGCGCAGTTTTCATTTTTCAGTACCGCCAATACCGAGCAACAATTGATAGAGAAATTAACCCAACGTCCCACAACTGAAATTTTTGCTGATAACCAACTTGCCCCGACCATGACAGGCGAGATGCAGT
>JANONV010000213.1:0-2105 GCA_031421015.1 Gallionella sp.
CTTGCGCGAGCAAATCAAAAAACATTTGCGCTATACCAACAGCCCGCGTGCCAAGCACATCCTGGATAACTGGCCGGCTTATTTGCCAAAGTTCACCAAGGTGATGCCGACCGAATATCGCCGCGCCTTGCAGGAAATGGCGGTACAAAATGTAGGGGCGCAATTCATTGCGCCCGAAACGGTGATCTAATTATGGGCAAGCCTACCGGATTTATGGAGTTTCAACGGCTCAGCGAAGCCAGCTTGCCCGTCGCGCAGCGGCGAAAAAACTACCACGAGTTTGTGCAGCATCTGAACGACGAGCATGCCAAGACGCAAGGCGCGCGCTGCATGGATTGCGGCATTCCGTTTTGCGTCAGCGGCTGTCCGGTCAACAACATCATCCCCGACTGGAATGATCTGGTGTATCGCGGCAACTGGCGCGAAGCGCTGGATGTATTGCACTCCACCAATAACTTTCCCGAGTTCACCGGACGCATCTGTCCCGCGCCGTGCGAAACGGCCTGTACGCTGCACATCAACGATGATGCGGTGGGCATCAAATCCATCGAACACGCGATCATCGATAAGGGTGGCGAAAACGGCTGGGTCGTTCCGCAACCTCCTGAGAAAAAAACCGGCAAAAAAATTGCCGTGGTTGGCTCAGGCCCCGCAGGCTTGGCCGCCGCTCAGCAACTGGCGCGTGTCGGGCACAGCGTAACGGTGTTCGAGAAAAATAGCCGCATCGGCGGATTGCTGCGCTATGGCATCCCCGACTTTAAGCTCGACAAAGGCCTGATCGATTGGCGTATGGCGCAAATGCAGGCCGAAGGCGTGACCTTTCAAACCTCGGTGTTCATAGGCAAGAATGCGCTTGCCAAGAGTGTGACCAACGATGCCAAAAAAACCATCAGCCCCGACGATCTGTTAAAAAAATTCGATGCCGTAATCCTGTCTGGCGGTGCCGAAGCTGCGCGGGACTTACCGGTTCCCGGTAGAGCATTGCAAGGGGTGCATTACGCGCTGGAGTTTTTAATTCCACAGAACAAAGAAGTGGCCGGTGATGCGCGCAATCTTATCCGTGCTGATGGCAAGCACGTAGTGGTCATCGGCGGTGGAGACACCGGCTCAGACTGCGTGGGGACATCGAATCGCCATGGCGCATTGTCTGTCACGCAGATCGAAGTAATGCCGCGTCCGCCGGAACAGGAAAACAAATCTTTGGTATGGCCGAACTGGCCGATGAAGCTGCGCACTTCCAGCTCGCACGAAGAAGGCGCGAACCGCGACTGGGCTATCGTCACCAAAGAATTCACCGGCAACAACGGCAAGGTCGAAAAATTGCGCGCGGTGCGCGTGGAATGGAAAGACGGCAAGATGAATGAAATTGTCGGCAGCGAGTTTGAATTAAAAGCCGATCTGGTGCTGCTGGCGATGGGCTTCGTCAGCCCGGAGCAAAAAGTGCTGGATGCCTTCGGCGTGGAAAAAGACGCGCGCGGCAACATCAAGGCCGACACGGAAAATTACCGCACCAGCAAGGACAAGGTATTCGCCGCAGGCGACATGCGCAGAGGGCAATCGCTGGTGGTCTGGGCGATACGCGAAGGTCGGCAGTGTGCAAAATCTGTCGACGAATTTTTAATGGGCTCGTCAGTACTGCCGCGTTAAACCCAAACCCCAACCCCTCCTAACCTCCCCTTGTCAGGGGAGGAACTGAGCACCTCCCCTGACAAGGGGAGGTTAGGAGGGGTTGGGGTTGGGTAGTTTAGAACTTAAATATAAAAGAGAACCATGAACTTCAAACTAAAAAACGACACCTTCTTGCGCGCCCTGTTGCGTCAGCCCACCGCATACACCCCGCTGTGGATGATGCGCCAAGCCGGCCGTTATCTGCCGGAATACCGCGAGACGCGCAAGCGCGCCGGCAGTTTTCTCGGCCTGTGCAAGAACCCGGATTACGCGACCGAAGTCACGCTGCAACCGCTGCAGCGTTTCCCGCTGGATGCCGCGATATTATTTTCTGACATACTCACCGTGCCGGATGCGATGGGTTTGGGATTGTATTTTTCCGATGGCGAAGGTCCAAAATTCGAGCGTCCATTGCGTGACGCGGCGGCGATCAAAGC
>JANONV010000214.1:0-2682 GCA_031421015.1 Gallionella sp.
GAATGATCCGGCATATTCCCCTTTCCCCTTGCGGAGTGGCAGGGGAGAAGGGGAGATAACCCGTTGCGACATTTTCTGCAACGTCATCGACAACTATGGCGACGTTGGAGTGTGCTGGCGGCTGGCGCGGCAATTGGCGAACGATCACGGCCTCGCGGTGAGGTTGTGGGTGGATGACTTGAACAGTTTGACCAAGTTGTGTCCTGAAGCCGATGCTGCGCTGGAGAGCCAGCGTTGTCGCGGCGTAGAGGTGCGGCTGTGGAGCAAACCATTTCCTGAAGCGCAACCCGCCGAGCTGGTGATCGAAGCCTTCGCTTGCGTGCTGCCGGAGTCCTATGTCGCCGCGATGGCGGCGCAAGCGCAGCAGCCAGTTTGGATCAATCTTGAATACCTGAGTGGCGAAGATTGGGTTGAAGGTTGCCACAAGCTGCCTTCGCCGCATCCGACCTTGCCGCTGACCAAATATTTCTTTTTCCCCGGCTTCACCAGGCAGACCGGCGGCTTGTTGCTGGAGCGCGATCTGCTCGCGCGGCGCGATGCTTTCCAGAGCGATGCCGCGCAACAGCAGACGTTCTGGCAATCCGTCGGCATCGCGATACCGGCGACAGAGACATTGAAAATTTCGCTGTTCGCATATGAAAATGCCGCGTTGCACGGCTTGTTCGATGCGTGGTCTGGCGGCACACAGCCCGTGCTGTGCATGGTTCCGGAAGGCCGTATCCTGCCTCAGGTCGGGCAATACTTCGGCGATACTGCACCGAGCGTGGGCATGACTTATTCGCGTGGTAATTTGCAAGTTTGTGTGTTGCCGTTCGTCGAACAGGAACGTTACGATGAACTGTTGTGGGTGTGCGATGTCAACTTCGTCCGTGGCGAGGATTCTTGTGTGCGGGCGCAATGGGCGGGCAAGCCGTTCATCTGGCAAATCTACCCGCAGCATGACGCGGTGCACTTGAAAAAGCTCGAAGCCTTCCTCATGTCGTATAGCGAACAGCTCAGTCCGTCCGCTAAAGAGGCTGTACAGGGTTTGTGGCAGGCTTGGAACAGCGGTAATTTGAACACCCAACCCCCCCTTGATCCCCCCTTGTCAGGGGGGGCAGCACATTCCCCTCCCCTGACTGAGGGAGGGTCGCTGCGCAGCAGCGGGGAACCCACCGGCGTACTCCTTGCGGGTGCAAGGGGAGGCCGGGAGGGGTTTAACGCAGCAGGACCGGCATGGCCTGCCTTTGTAGCGGCGCGTGGCGAGCTGGAACGCCACACGCAACATTGGGCGCGGCAATTATCTGAAAACAATCTGGCGTTGAATCTGCTGGATTTTTCACGGGAAATCGGTAGAATTCGCGCCTTGAAAATCGAAGGGCAGTAAACATGAAAACAGCACAAGAAGTTCGCGCAGGAAACGTCATCATGGTCGGCAATGACCCGATGGTCGTGCTCAAGGCGGAATACAGCCGTTCCGGCCGCAATGGTTCCGTGGTCAAGATGAAGATGAAGAATCTGTTGACCGATTCCGCCAAGGAAACCGTGTATAGCGCCGACGACAAATTCGAGCAGATCATGCTGGATCGCAAGGAAGTGACTTACTCTTATTTTGCCGATCCGATGTATGTGTTCATGGATGGCGAATACAACCAGTACGAAATCGAAGCCGAAAGCATGGGCGACGCGATCAACTACGTTGAAGACAATATGCCTTGCGAAGTGGTGTTCTACAACGAAAAAGCCATTTCGGTCGAGCTACCCAACACCATCGTGCGCGAAGTCATTTACACCGAGCCTGCGGTGCGCGGCGACACTTCCGGCAAGGTGATGAAACCGGCCAAGATCAATACCGGTTTTGAATTACCCGTTGCGGCCTTCGTCGAAATCGGCGACAAAATCGAAATTGACACCCGCACCAACGAATTCAAAAAACGCGCCTAATCCAGGCCAATATTTCAACCCAGACTGTCCAGCGCAAAATCCGTTCGCCCCGAGGGATGCAGGCAGACCGGCTAATTGCATTCAGGGCATCTCTAAAAATCCAAACTCCGTCGCGATACTGCGTTGCTCAATAAATTTTAACGCTTACATTCCTGTCCTGAGCCCAGTCGAAGGGTCAAACATATGCGGCGCGCTAAAATTTATTTCGCGCCTTGTCTCGCTTAGGATTTTGAATTTTTAGAGGCGCCCTACGGTATGCCGTGGTTATTTCTTAATAGTTGATGTCGGGCATGGCGTGTTCATTATCACGCCTGCGGTATACCCTGCAATGATGATGCCGAGAAATATGCTAATCATCCCGATTACATTGCCAAACACAAGCACGCCCAGTATCCACAAGGCTGCAGATACGATCACCGCCGCTACAATTTTTACAGTATTGGAATTCATCATAAACCTTTCATATTAGATATTCGCCCAGTCCGGCCTTCCGCCGACGCAGGTCAAATGATAGCGCAATGTTCCGGAAAAATGTGAACGGAACATAAAAAATATGCCTCTGAACCATTTTCAGGCAAGGTGTTGTGGGGTGCTCCTCCCCCTTCAAGGGGGGGGCTGGAGTGTTGATGGGCGGTTCCCGGATTATCAGGAGTTGGCCGGGCTGTTGGTGTAGGGGTGCGGGGGTATGGATAGATTCGCTTCCAGAAAAGTATTGCGAACCTGACCTCAATAGTTCCGGAATAACAAAAAAACCTTAAC
>JANONV010000215.1:0-5208 GCA_031421015.1 Gallionella sp.
CCGCTGCGGAATTCGGTCAGAAATATCATCGCCGCTTTTTCCAGGTCGAGTTCTCCCCCCCTGCCTTTAAGCAGGCAGCCGCGTTTTTTTGCGATGGCCTCAATTATGCCCACGCCATCGATGCGTTCACCCCCACCCTCCCCTTGTGAGGGGGCTGGTATGCCGTAGCGCGCAGCGAGCAGCGCGGGATAACGCGCGAGCAAAGTGTTGGCGAGAAATACGGCGACTTCTTCGTCGATGACGGCGTTGCGACCAATGGCATGGATGGCGGCGAGCGTGAGGCCATCAGTTTGATGTTCGATCTTCGGCCACATCAAACCGGGCGAGTCGGTGAGCGTCATGCGCTCGTTGATGTTGTGGCACTGCTGCGATTTGGTCACGGCTGGCTCGTCGCCGACATTGGCGACGCGGCGTTTGAGCAGCATGTTCATCAGCGTGGATTTGCCGACGTTGGGGATGCCCATGATCATCAGGCGCAGCGGCTTGTGGGTGCTGTCGCGATGCGGCGCGAGCGGCTGGCACAGCTTGGGTACTTTGGCGGCGTCGGCGGCGCTTTTGCAACTCAGCGCCACCGCCTTGACGCCTTCCTGCTTGTTGTAAAATTCGAGCCATGCCTGGGTGACGGCGGGATCGGCGAGATCGGCCTTGTTGAGTATCTTCAGGCAAGGGCGCTGGCGGTGCAGGCGCAATTCCGTGATCATCGGATTGCAGCTCGCTTCCGGCGCGCGCGCATCCAGCACCTCGATAACGACATCGGTGAATTCCATGGTCTCCGCCGCTTTTCTGCGCGCCGAGGTCATGTGACCGGGAAACCACTGTATGGACATTTAAGATTGGCTTGTTGATTGAGGGCGGATTTTACTCTGTGGCGCAGGCCAAGTCGCCGGTTATCGGGGCGGACGGAGTTAAGACAGTCTTAAATCGGTACCAACAGTGCCAGATGGGCCTCATCCAGATAACACCATTCGCCTTCCGCCAGCCCCAGCTCATCGAGTTTCAGCTGGCCGATCTGCGTGCGGCGCAACGCGATGCAATGGTTATCGGCGGCAACCAGCATGCGTTTGACTTGATGATATTTGCCTTGCTCCAGCACGATTTCCAGTTGGTGCGTAGCCAGGATACGGCAAGTCTTTGCCGCCAACGGTGCAGTCTCATCGTGCAGCTTTACGCCGCCCAGCAACCGCGCAACCAGTTCGGGCGTGACCGGGTCATGCGTGGCGGCGACATACACTTTTGGAACGTGATGCCTGGGTGAAGACTGTTTGTGGATGAACGATCCGTCATCCGACATCAGCAACAGGCCGGTGGTGTCGTGATCGAGGCGGCCCACCGGCTGCACATCGCGCCGGGTTAATTGTTCCGGCAGGATGGTCAGCACACCGGGGTGATGGCTGGCTTTGCGCGAGCACTCGAAACCGGCCGGTTTGTGCAACGCGATATAGACATGCTCGCGGTAAGTCCACAGCTCGTCGTAGACCTTGAACGCCAGTTCATCGGTCTCGATGGCGGCACGGCTGTCGGTGACGGTCACCCCGGCGATGCTCACCTCGCCTGCGGCGATCAATTCACCGCACCATTTGCGGGTGCCAAAGCCCTGCGCTTGCAGGATGCGGTCCAGGGTTAATTTGCTCATGGCGGAACTCTAGCAGATGCCGCGCCCGGCCATCGTGTCGAAAATTTTTCATGCGCACTATTTGCACTTCAAAGTTGAGCCGTCTAAGATGCGCTCATGAGCCACCTGCTCCCTCTTTCGCGCGTCGCCAAACTGATCGGCATATCGCGCCATGCGCTGCAGGAAAGGATACGCGGCGGCACGCTGGACACCTTCGACGGGATGGTCGAACTGGAAGAGATGCTGCGCGCCTTTCCCAATGCGAATTGGGAAGACGATGCGGAATTCCGCCGCGTCACCGAGATCAAGGAAAAGGCTTTTGGCAAGCGCGTGTTCGAACGCGTTATGCCGGACAAGGAAGTGCTGGCGGCACGTCTGGCCGATCTGGGCAACGAGTATGCCGCCAGCAAAGCCATGCTGGCGCATTACCGCAGGGTGTTGTCGTGGCTGGATGAGAAAATTGACGAAATCGCGGAAGACCGGAGCGCGGAGACCCGTCATGCGCTGCACAGCTTGCGCGTATTTCTGCTGCGCAATTTAACCGAGTTGCCGCCTGATGCCGCGAAAGCGCAAGCGGCGATGGCGCAAGAAAGGATCCTGAAAATCATGTCAGCGCACGTCACCATCCGGCCCAGCGGCCACGAATTTTTTGCCGAGGGCAACGATACGCTGCTCGAAGCCGCACTGCGTGCAGGCGTGTCGCTCGAATACGGGTGCAGCAACGGCAATTGCGGCGAGTGCCGCGCGCAGCTGATATCAGGCAAAGTCATGAAAATTCGCGCGCATGACTATGTGTTGCGGCAGGACGAGAAAGATGCCGGCACGATCCTGCTATGCTCCTGTGCGGCGGTGGACGATGTGGTGATCGAGGCCAATGTGGCCGGCGCGCGCGACATTCGTCCGCAACAACTGGTGACCAGGGTCAAGTCGGTGGAAGTGTTCAACCCGCAGGTGGCCGCCCTGCATTTGTTGACGCCGCGCAGCCAGCGCCTGCGTTTTCTCGCCGGGCAGTCGATCAAACTGTCGGTGAATGGCGCGAGCGGACACTATGCCATTGCCAGTTGCCCATGCGAGGACAGACATATCGAAATCCAGATATTGCGCGCCGCAGACGATGCCTTTTCGGAAGCCTTGTTCGGCAGTCTGAAAGCGAATGACCGCGTCGACGTACAAGGACCTTACGGCGAATTCGTTCTTGATGATGCTTCCACGCGCCCGGTCATCTTTGTTGCGTTCGGTGTGGGCTTCGCGCCGATCAAAAGCCTGATCCAGCATTCCATGTCGCTCGATCTGACCGAGGCCATGGATCTGCACTGGCTGGCGGACCAGGCGGGGCACTATCAGAACAATCTTTGCCGGTCCTGGGCCGATGCGCTGGACAATTTCAGCTACGTTCCGCACGCGCACGCCAGCGCTGTGGAAACGGTCGTGGCCGGTATCGTTGCAACTTATCCCGACCTTCATCGTTTTGACGTCTATGCGGCCGGCACGACGGAACAACTGCAAATCGCAAAGCGCTTGTTCCTGGGACGGGGCTTGCCGGAACAACAATGGCGGGAGTGTCCGGGCGGCGTCCTGCGGACGTGACGAAAGCCATACCGGGTTAGCGTTTGCCGAGGATGCTGGTCAGTTTTTTTGAGCCATTTTTTCCAGCGCGAGTTTGAGCGGCGAGTCGTTCAGGCCTGAACTGAGTTCGTTCAGCGCGCTCTGTGCCGCTTTACTAAGTTTGCGCGGGGCGGGCTTGGGTCGGCTGCTAGCAAAGGAAACTTGCACCTTGACGCGGATTCCGCTAACCTGACAGCCGCTGTTTTGCAACAGGACAACCAGTTCTGGTGCAAGTTGGCGTAATTTCGCAGCGATAGTTGCGTTGGCAACGGAGACGCTGAGCGTGCCCAGTTGCAGCCCTAAAACCTGGCTGGATTGCGCTAGATGCGGGGGGGCAACGCTGATAAAATGGCGTTGCAGGGCGGTCAAGGCTTGGGCTTTGTTCAGCAACGGGCGCAGTTCCCGGTTGCCGCTCAGCAGTGTTTTTAGGTGTTGCGTCACAAGTTTTCGTTTAGACAAGGAGGGGGCATGAATATTATTCTAGTTTCCGGTCGCATGGCAAAAACTCGCAGGATTACCCTAGCCGGCTGGCAGATCGCGTTTCTGACGCTGCTGCTGTCCGGGTTGATGCTGGCTGCGGCATTTGCCTTGCAATACGCGGTGGTGCGATATGCTCCGGAGGGCTTGAGCGATGACATCAGTGCGCTGTTGTCCAAGGTGCAGAGCGATGAACAACAAAAGCAGCAGATCTACCTGCATAGCAGCCTGGATGCCATGGCGACCCGGATTGGACAAATGCAGGCGCAGCTTCAGCGGCTCGATGCGCTTGGAACACGCCTGGCCAAGCTGACGGGTATGAAGCCGGAAGAATTCCAGTTTTCCAAACCGCTCGCGCAGGGCGGACCGCTGGTGATTTTGCCCACACAGGAAATGACGGCGAACATTTTGGATCGTCAAATGGATAGCTTGTCCAGCGTGGTGAATGATCGCAGCGATAAGTTGCTGGCGCTGGAAACCATGCTGTTGCAGAATCAATTGAGCCGCAAGTTGCTGCCCTCCATTCCGCCTGTCACGGTGGGCTGGTACTCCTCGAATTTTGGCTGGCGTCTGGATCCATTCACCGGCGCGAACGCCATGCACGAAGGAGTGGATTATGTGGTGGCGTACGGAACGCCCATCCACGCTTCCGCAGGCGGCGTGGTGGCTTACGCCGGTCTGCATCCGCAGTATGGTAATATGGTCGAGGTTGACCATGGCAACGACATCATCACGCGCTACGCTCATGCGTCAAAACTGATGGTGAAAGTGGGACAGGTGGTGCGGCGCGGCGAAAAGGTCGCCGAGGTAGGGAGTACCGGACGTTCCACCGGCAACCACTTGCACTTTGAAGTTCGCTATCAGGGTATCGCCCAGAATCCCGTGCGCTTTTTAGAAAAAGCCGGCAGTTGACAGCTAAAGGGCGCCTCTAAAAATTCAAAATCCCAAGCCAGGCAAGGCGCGAAAAAATTTTAGCGCGGCGCATATGTTTGATATGTAAGCGTTATAATTTATTGCCTCGCAGAGGTTCTCGCACCCCAAGGGGGTGAGCAACGCAATATCGCGACGGGGTTTGGATTTTTAGAGATGCCCTAAAGAAGTTGGTGAGGGTGAGGCGATGGATAGCCTCACCTTTTTTTTTGCAGTTGAGAGCTTTACTAATTTGTAATTTGGAAAAACATGATTTCCAGTGTGCTGAAAAGTGTCTTCGGTAGCCGCAACGATCGCTTGCTCAAGGGTTACCGGGCTACCGTACTATCCATCAATAAGCTGGAAGCCGATAACGCCAGGTTGAGCGACGAGGAGTTGCGCCAGAAAACTGAAAGCTTCAGGCAACGCTTTACGCAAGGCGAACCGCTGGCGGCGCTGCTGCCGGAAGCGTTTGCCGTGGTTCGCGAGGCGAGCACCCGCGCGCTGGGGATGCGCCATTACGATGAGCAACTCATCGGCGGGATGGTGTTGCATTACGGCAAGATCGCCGAAATGCGCACCGGCGAGGGCAAGACGCTGGCGGC
>JANONV010000216.1:0-1957 GCA_031421015.1 Gallionella sp.
GCGCCCGCAACAATGACCGCCTACCCGCTGCAACCCCTAGCTCTAAAATCGCAAGCCGTGAATTTTCAGGCTTTGCCGCCGCTGTCGCTGTATATCCACATTCCGTGGTGCGTGCGCAAATGTCCGTATTGCGATTTCAATTCACACCAGGCGAGGGGCGCACTTCCCGAGCAACAATACGTTGCGGCGTTGATCCGCGATCTGGAATTGGCTCTGCCGCTGATCTGGGGGCGCAAGGTCTATACGGTGTTCTTCGGCGGCGGCACGCCCAGTCTGTTGAGCGGCGAGAGTGTCGCGGAAATTCTGCGCAATGTGCGCATGCTGTTGCCGCTCGATCTGGGCGCGGAGATCACGCTAGAGGCCAATCCCGGCACGGTGGAGGCGGCGCGCTTCGCGGCCTATCGCGAAGCGGGGGTGAACCGGCTGTCTATGGGTATCCAGAGTTTTAACGATGCGCATCTGCAAGCGCTGGGGCGCATCCACTCTGCTGACGAAGCTAAACGTGCTATCGAGATTGCGCAGCAGAATTTTGACAATCTCAATCTCGATCTGATGTACGCGTTGCCCAACCAGACACCGGAACAAGCGTTGCAGGATGTGCAAACCGCGCTGTCGTTTTCACCGCAACATCTGTCTTGCTATCACCTGACGCTGGAGCCGAACACGCTGTTTTATCGCAATCCGCCCTCATTGCCGAGCGACGATGCGAGCAGCGAGATGCAACAGCATATCGAGGAATTGCTGGCAGCAGCAGGCTATCAGCACTACGAGACTTCTGCGTTTGCGTTGCCACAGAGCCGCGCCAAACACAATCTCAACTACTGGAAATTCGGCGACTATCTGGGCATCGGCGCAGGCGCGCATAGCAAGCTGAGTTTTCCCGATAAAGTGATACGCCAGATGCGCTATAAGCAGCCGCAAGCATATATGCAGCAAGTCGGCAAAGACGCGCCGATACAAACGGAACACGAAGTCAGCCGCAACGAATTGAGCTTTGAATTCATGATGAATGCGCTGCGTTTGAACGAAGGTTTCGATAGCACACTGTTTCAAGAACGCACCAGCCTGACCTTGCTCGGAATACAGCGCGAATTGGCGGAGGCCGAGCGGCGCGGGTTGTTGACGCGCGATCATCAGCGCATCGCCCCGACCAAATTGGGGCAGCGATTCCTGAATGATCTGCTGGAGATATTCCTTAGAGAAAAAATGTAGGTCGGGTTAGCGGTTTCATGGTTCGACAGGCTCACCACCGACGGACGTAACCCGACATGATTGCGTAAAGGATTGTTGGGTTACGTCCTGACGGCCTAACCCGACCTACAGACTTCACCTATGGGTTCGCACCCTCAAACCCGCATTGCCGCCACGCTTCGAATACCGCCACCGCTACCGCGTTGGATAAATTCAGGCTGCGGCTATCGGGCAGCATCGGCAGGCGCACCCGCCGCCCGGCATCGAATTGAGCCAGCGCGTCGGCGGGCAGGCCGCGGCTCTCCGGGCCGAATAAAAATACATCGCCGGCCTGATAGCGCACTTGATGGAAGGCTTGCGAGCCCTTGGTGGTGAGCGCGAACACGCGCCGGGTGGCGATAAGCTCGCGCAGCGAAACGTTTGCTCCCTCTCCCTCGGGGGGAGGGTTGGGGTGGGGGAGGCTTTCGAGGCAATCCGGCAATGTGTCGTGCACGCGCAGCGTCGCAAACTCGTGATAATCCAGCCCGGCGCGCAGCAGTTGCTTGTCCTCCAGCGTGAAGCCGAGCGGTTTGATCAGATGCAACCGGCAACCGGTGTTGGCGCACAGGCGGATGATATTGCCGGTATTCGGGGGAATTTCGGGTTGGTATAGAATCACGTGGAACATAAAAAATACCGGCTAAGTCCTTGTCAGTATCATGAAAAACGGCTAACTTCCACCCCTACGAAAGTTTCGTAGGTCGGGTTAGCGCAGCGTAACCCGACA
>JANONV010000217.1:0-1821 GCA_031421015.1 Gallionella sp.
GCAAATGGAGCGAGACCGACTGGAGCACAGCGCTCAATGTCGCTGTGGACGGCATGCAAAAAGTGATCGCCGCGCACGGCGCCGACAGCATCGGCGCCTTGGCGTCGCCGGCGTCCACGGCCGAGGAGTTTTATCTTCTGCAGAAGTTGCTGCGCGCGCTCGGCTCCGGCAACGTTGATCATCGTCTGCGGAGCCGCGATTTCAGTGACGACGCCGAAGCGCCGCTCTTCCCGTATATAGGTCTGCCGATCCGTGAACTGGAAAAGGTCGATGCCGCGCTGCTCATCGGCTCCAACATTCGCAAGGATCAACCACTGTTCGGCCTGCGTCTGCGCAAGGCCTCTCTGCACGGCGCGGCGCTCTTTGCCGTGAACCCGGTGGATTACGATTTCAGTTTTGATCTCAAGGCCAAGGTCATTCTCGATCCGGCCGCGATGCCCGCTGTGTTGGCGCGCATCGCGCGTGTGCTGGCGCAGTCCACGGGTGCAACCCTGCCATCCGAAGTCGCCACGCTTGCCGATGGCAAACCCAGCGATGCCGAGCAGGCGATTGCCACTGGGCTCAAAGACGCCAGTATCGCCAGCGTCCTGGTGGGCAACTCGGCCATGGCCCATCCACAAGCCGCACTGTTGCGTTCGATTGCCGATCTGATTGCCGAACTTTCCGGCGCGCGTCTCGGGTTTCTGCCGGAGGCGAATGGCGCCGGTGCGTGGCTGGCCGGTTGCGTGCCGCAGCGCGCTGCGAACGGCGCTCCAGCACAACCGTCGGGACGCAACGCCCGGGATATGCTGGCCAAACCGCTTAAAGGCTATTTCATCTTCGGCGCGGAGCCGGAGCTCGATGGCGCGGACGGCAAACAGGCGCAGGCGGCACTCAAGCAGGCCGGGTGCGTGGTGGCGTTTTCGACATTCAAGTCCTCGCTTTCCGATGTCGCGCATGTGTTGCTGCCGCTGGCGGCGTTCACTGAGACCCCGGGTACCTTCGTGAATGCCGAGGGCCGTTTCCAGTCGTTCAACGCCGCCGTGTCTCCAGCGGGTGACACGCGTCCGGGCTGGAAAATCCTGCGTGTGCTTGGCAACCTGTTTAAACTTTCTGGTTTCGACTACACGACCTCAGCCGAAGTATTGGCTGAACTGCAACAGAACATCACTCCGTCGGCACGCCTCAAGACGCGACGCTTTGTTCCGGCGCCAGTGGTAAAAGGCCTGCAACGCATTGCCGAGCCATCGATGTATTCGATCGATCCTCTGGTGCGGCGCGCCGGCGCGCTGCAAAAAACCCGCGACAACAGCGGACCAGTGGCGCGCATGCACCCGCGTGAAGCGCAGAAGCAGGGTGTGGGCAGCTCGGCGCGCCTGCGCGTAATTGCTGGCGGCGAAACCGTGACGCTCGATTTTCTGGTCGACCGGCGTGTTCCCGAAGGCTGTGTGTTGATTCCCGCCGCCTATCCGGAAACGGTTGCACTCGGTGACCAGGCGGTGGTGCACGTGGAGGCCGGAACATGACGGCCTTCTGGATTAATCTCTGGACCAGTATGCCGCCGTGGTGGCAGGCACTGCTGCTGAATCTCGGCAAGATCACGCTGATTCTTGTCCCGCTCATGGTGGCCGTGGCTTACCTCACCTTTGCCGAGCGCAAGATCATCGGTTACATGCAGGTGCGCATCGGCCCCAATCGCGTCGGCCCGCGCGGCTGGCTGCAGCCGATTGCCGACGCGGTGAAGCTGCTGTTCAAGGAAATTATTATCCCGACGCGTTCCAACAAGTTTCTGTTCATTATCGCGCCGATCCTGTCCCTTGCCCCGGCGCTCGCGGCCTGGGC
>JANONV010000218.1:0-1790 GCA_031421015.1 Gallionella sp.
CATCACCTCCGGTATCGGCGCCGCCATGATAGGCTGGTACGGCACCGCCATGCTGTGTTATGTGACACCGAAAGAACATTTGGGACTACCGGACAAGGACGACGTCAAGGACGGCATCATCACCTACAAAATCGCCGCGCACGCGGCCGACCTCGCCAAAGGACACCCCGGTGCGCAAATCCGCGACAACGCCTTATCCAAAGCACGCTTCGAATTCCGCTGGGAAGACCAATTCAACCTCGGCCTCGACCCGGACAAGGCGCGCGAATTCCACGACGAAACACTACCGAAAGACTCCGCCAAAGTTGCCCACTTCTGCTCCATGTGCGGCCCGCATTTCTGCTCGATGAAAATCTCGCAGGAAGTGCGCGAGTACGCCGAACAGCAGGGCATTTCTGAAGTGCAGGCATTGCGGCAGGGGATGGAGCAAAAAGCGGTGGAGTTTGTGAACAAGGGCGCGGAGATTTACAGCAAAGCCTGACGATTTCATCGTCCGGCAAGTCATCGGTGAAATGGTGTGGCGTGGTATTATTTCTGCTTAATAACAGGTGAATCAAGCCAAATGCGACTGACTCCTTCTCAGGAACAAATAACCAAAAGTACCGTAGACCGTGTGCTGGGCACAGCCAACCGCGTCTGGTTATTCGGCTCGCGAGTAGATGATGATCTGCGCGGTGGAGATATTGATTTGCTGATCGAAACCGAAGCCGTGCTGCCCAATCGCGCAAAAATTCTTTGCCGCCTCCACGGCGCGCTGATTTATGCGCTGGGCGAACGCAAGCTGGACATCCTGCTCAAGGATAAGCGCACCCGCGACGCCCCGGTTTTCAACATCGCCAAGCGCACCGGAGTAATGCTGTGAGCTTCGCCTATTTGCCGGAACACGCGGAAAATGCTCTGCTGGCGTTGGAGTTGGCAGAAAAGAAAGCCGCGCATCTTGCTTACACCCACCGCACATTGTTTGCGCAGCCTATAGACCTGCAATGGGTGCAAGCACTTACGAAGCGTGAAGACCTGGCTGAAAAGATTGATGCTTTTGTAAGCCGATTTGGCCGACTACAAGATCGCATCGGAGAAAAACTCATTCCCCGTTTTGCCGCACTGTTGGGCGGCACACCAAAATCCTTGCTGGACAATCTGGCCTATGCCGAGAGGGCGGGCTGGCTTGAAAATGCCGAAGCATTCGTCGGCGCAAGAAAATTGCGAAACCTGCTGGTGCATGAATACATGGCAGAGGCCGAACTATTTCTGGAATCACTGCAAGCTGCAGACGATGCGACACGAATGCTCATAGATGTTGTAGCCCGACTAAAGCAACAAGCCGATACGTTGGGCATCAATAATTAATGCAATGACCGTCTGACTCTATTAACCCCGAAGTTCCATAACACATAAGGAGAAAATCATGACCACAGGCAGCGTTTATCGTATTACCGAGCTGGTTGGAACCAGCAAAAAATCCTGGGATGATGCCGCCGCCAACGCGGTCAAGGCCGCCTCAAAGACCTTGCGCGACCTGAGAGTTGCTGAGGTAACTAAATTGGACATGGTAATCGAAGAAGGCAAAGTCGCCGCTTACCGGGCGAGAGTGGCCTTGTCTTTCAAGTACGATCCGAAGAAATAAAAAACATCTGTCGGCTTAGCTTCTGACAAAATTCATCAGCAGCGTGATATTGCCGCTGTCAGCAGCGCGCAGCGCCTCGATATAGCGCGTGCGCATTTCGGTTGCTACAGCAAGGTTTTTTGTTGCCCCAGCTATACATAGCGACATAAATCTACTACGCAATTCG
>JANONV010000219.1:0-7228 GCA_031421015.1 Gallionella sp.
TTTGCGCGTGAAATACTCGCGGTTGCTGTTCTCCTTGGGTAGCCATGCCGCAACAAAGTAATGCTGCAACATCCCGATCCAGCCGTCATCGGCTTGCTTTGGGTATTCCGTCTTGCCCTTTTCAATCGTCGCGAAATCGACCTTTTGGAATTTTTCTTTCTCGGTATAAACTGCCGCACCGATATAGGTGGGCAAAAAGAACGAGCTGCCTGCCGGCGCAACACTATCGCGAACCAACTGAAAATAACCGCTCGCCATTACCGCCTGCTGGCTGGCATTTTCTACTTCATGGGCAACCTCGATCAAATAACTACCCTTGTGGAAGGTGATTACCTTGGTTGTTTTCAGCGTGGAATCGCCCGCGGACTTCAGCCGTACTTGCACCTGTTCGGCATTTCCGGAAAGCTGATACTGGTCTTGTTCCGAAACAAACAGGCTGTTGTGGTTGGGCAGTCCTGCTCCGAGCAGGCCGCTTTGCACGATGTAATCATGGGTACCTTCGCCGCGCTCGAAAAGCACCAGAGGCTTATTCTTGTCATGCCCGTCCGGATGCTTCAGCAAAGCCAGACGGATGATATCGCCACCGACGGTGCTGATTTCGGCCTCAAGAAAATCGGTCTTGACGTGTATCGTTTTCCCGGTAGCCCGCTCGCTGCTCTGTTGGACTATAGCCGCCTGGCCCGGACCCGCATTAAAAGCGGGCAAGCCGGATGCGGGATTGACGCTCGCGGCAGGCTGTCCGGAACCGGCAGGAAGCGTTGCCTGCGGCTTGGGTGCTTGCGCGCCGGTTGTCGCACTTTGCTGAATGACCGGCTGTTGATAGCGTTGCCATCCATCCCAAACCAGCGCGAGTGAAAATACCAACATTAAAAACAAAAAAAGTCTTTGCAGATCCATGATCAAGTCTAAAGTAAAAGTTAAGGTGCGGGATCGTATCCGCCGGGATTCCACGGATTGCAGCGCAGCAATCGTTTGATGCTGAGCCAACCGCCTTTTACGACACCGTGTTTAGCCAAAGCTTCACAGGCGTAATGAGAGCAACTGGGACTGAATCTGCACGTGGGCGGGCTAAGCGGGCTGATTAAGTATTGATAGCCATGTATCAGCTTGATCACAATTCTGCGCATCTATTTTCTACCCGGCTAAACAGGAGTTCCAAAATATCGCCTCGCAAACCGGGCTGTTGAGCGCAAGCGTGCCTCACCAGCACGACAATATCCAGCTTGCGCGCTTTAATGCTGTGTTGACGAAACGCTTCCCGAATGACTCTTTTGATGCGATTCCGGTCTGCTGCGCGGGGCAAGGTTTTCTTGCTCGCAATTATTCCGAGCCTGGCATTGTTCTTGCTGTTGCGAGCAAAAAAAACCTTGAGGTGTTTATCCGCGATATTTTCTGCTTGAACTACACGGTCAAAACCATCTACGCGCAACAATCTGTGCGCTGCGGTAAATTTGGCCGACGGGACTATACCAGGCAGTTTAAATGCGCTTGGCGGCGAGTCTTTAGACAGCGAGTCTGACACGGCCTCTGGCGCGACGTGCATTGATAACAGCGCGGCCCCCGCGAGTTTTCATGCGCACCAAAAAGCCATGGGTGCGTTTTCTTCTGGTTACGGAGGGTTGGTAGGTGCGTTTCATGATTTATTTCCTGGAAAAATGTGTAGCCAAATCGTAAAGCGCGCTATTACAAAGCCTCAAGGCACACGTGTCAAGTTTAATTTACATTCTTGCCTGTGGATAAGTTTGATTTTGCCCTGTAGAATGCAAAAACTTTTAGCGCTGTCGAAAACCATCACTCTCTACGCACATGCAGGATATTTCTTTTTGGGATACATGCCTTCGCTCGTTCGAAAAGAGCCTGCCGCCGCAACAATACAACGCGTGGATAAAGCCCCTGCTCCTTAAGAGCGAGAACGGGGCGCTGATTTTGACCGCCCCCAACAGCTTTACCTTGAAACTGGTACAGGAACGGTTTTTACCGGAAATTTGCCGCCATGCCGAGTTGGCGTACTCGCGAATTCCGCCATTCGAATTTCGTGTCGTCGAGGTTGAGCCGCCGAACAAATCACCCAAGTCCAAATCACCCCGGTTGATCCAATCGCCTCCGTCACCGCCCCCGGCAAAAGCAAACGCTGCGGTTGAAAACAAACCCAGGATCGAAACCTCTTTTCGAGGTTACGGAAAACTGAATCCCAGTCTTACCTTCGACAACTTTGTCATAGGCAAGGCCAACCAGTTGGCTTTTGCCGCCGCCACACAGGTAGCAGAACAGCCGGGCGTTTCCTACAATCCGCTGTTCGTTTATGGCGGTGTCGGCCTCGGTAAAACACATTTATTGCAGGCGATCGGCAATCAAATCCGGCTTAACCATCCTCAATCCAAAATAAGCTACATGCACGCCGAAAGATATGTCGCAGATGTCGTGCGCGCATACCAAACGAACAAGTTCGAAGAGTTCAAGCAGTTCTACCACTCCCTGGATGTGTTGCTCATTGATGATATTCAATTCTTCGCCGGCAAAGCCAAAACACAGGAAGAATTCTTTTACGCATTCAACACGCTGGTGGACTCGCACAAACAAGTTATTTTGACCAGCGATACCTTTCCCAAAGAGATCGTTGGTCTGGAAAGCCGCCTGGTCTCGCGCTTCGGCTGGGGACTGACTGTCGCGATCGAGCCGCCCGAATTGGAGATGCGCGTGGCGATCCTGCTGAAAAAAGCTGCGCTAAGCGGCTATTCTCTGGATGAAGCCGTTGCTTTTTTTGTTGCAAAACATGTCAACTCGAATGTCCGCGAACTTGAGGGCGCTTTAAAACGGGTCGAAGCCTATGCCAAGTTTCACAAGCGCATCATTTCTGTGGATACCGCAAAGGAAGCATTAAAAGATATTCTGGTAGCTCAGAGTCGGCAAGTTTCAATTGATAATATCCAAAAAACCGTAGCGGATTATTATCATCTCAAGATGGCGGAACTGCTGTCAAAAAAACGCACCCGGAATCTAACTCGCCCAAGGCAAATGGCCATGACCCTGGCAAGAGAATTAACCACCATGAGCCTGCCGGAGATAGGGCATTCATTCGGCGGCAAGGATCATTCAACCGTCATACATGCATGTAAAACAATGGCGGATCTCAGAGCCAGCAATACAACAATAGATGCGGACTACAAAATCCTACTGCAAACCTTAAGGGGATAACACGGTGAATTTAATGTGTATAAAATGTGGATAAATGCCTCACCAAAATAAATTTAAAAGTTATCCACATTTGTAAGGTGCTCGCCCAACAATTAAACAGCACTAAAAATAAGTTCATATCCGCATGTTTTTAAAATAGTTATCAGACTTACAAACTTAAACCGGAACCATTATTAGTCTTATTAGGAATTTATATTATGTTTATTAAGAACACAGATAAAGAAATTATTCTCAAACCACTGCAAGTGGTTATCGGTATTGTGGAACGCAAACAAACTTTGCCTATTTTATCCAACGTATTGATCGAAAAAGAACCGGGTAAAATACGTTTTACGGCTACCGATCTGGAAATTCAAATCACCACCACCATAGACATAAAAGAAAGTGATGGCGAAAGCACGGCCATCACGGTGGGCGGGAAAAAAATCCAGGAAATTCTTCGTATCCTTCCTGACCAGAGCAAAGTTTCCATCGAAGCCAGGGAAAATAAAGCACAGATAAAATCCAACAAAAGCAGGTTCAGTTTACAAACCCTTCCGGCACAAGATTTTCCAAAATTGAGCAATCAACTAACAGCTGCGAAAAAAATAGTCTTGAACCAGAACACATTGAAAGCATTGCTACATTCTGTGCAGTATGCGATGGCGCAACAGGATGTCCGTTATTACCTGAATGGCGTACTACTGATCGTTGAAGGAAAGCAATTAAAAGCGGTAGCGACGGATGGACACCGGCTTGCCTACAATGCGACGAGCATTAATGCAGAATATGAAAAACAAGAAATTATCTTACCGCGCAAGGCAGTGGTGGAATTATGCAAATTATTGAACGATAGTGATGACAAAGTCGAAATAGAGTTTTCGCAACAACAAGTGAAAGCTGATTTTTCCGGCATTACTTTAATAACGAAAGTGATAGAAGGAAAATTCCCGGACTACGAACGCGTCATCCCTAAATATGACAACCATCTCAGCATGAACCGTATGCTCATTCAACAAGCGTTACAAAGAGCCGCGATATTATCCAACGAAAAATTCCGTGGCGTGCGCTTCGTGCTGACGGAAAAAAATCTCAGCATCATCAGCAGCAACAGCGAACAGGAGGAAGCGCAGGAAGAAATAGAAACGGATTATCACGGCGAAGCGCTGGATATCGGGTTTAACGTCAACTATCTGATGGATGGATTAAATAATATTGGCGGAGAAATGGCCACATTTTCGTTTGGCGACCCGAACAGCAGCATTTTGATTACAACAGCGGACAACCAAGAATTTCGCTACGTGGTCATGCCGATGCGAATTTAAAATACGCGTTAAACCTGAAGGAACCCGAAAAAATTC
Source organism: Gallionella sp. (assembly GCA_031421015.1). Taxonomy (GTDB): domain Bacteria; phylum Pseudomonadota; class Gammaproteobacteria; order Burkholderiales; family Gallionellaceae; genus Gallionella. Next base: position 4,536 of record JANONV010000219.1, read on the forward strand.
AGAATACGCCCAAACCCAAGGCGCAACTAAAATCTGGACTTCTAGAGACGACCGAAAGATCAATATCGAGAAAGAAAAAAATCAATGACCGAATATACATCCACCAGCATCAAAGTGCTTAAAGGCCTGGAGGCCGTTCGCAAACGTCCCGGCATGTACATCGGCGACACCAACGATGGCACCGGCTTGCATCACATGGTATTCGAAGCCGTGGACAACGCGGTGGATGAGGCGCTGGCCGGACATTGCAACGAGATCAACGTCATCATTCATGCCGACAACTCGATCAGCGTAAGCGACAACGGGCGCGGCATTCCAACCGATATACACAAAGAAGAAAACCGCTCGGCCGCAGAAGTCATTATGACCATACTGCATGCCGGAGGCAAATTCGACAGCAACTCCTACAAGGTATCCGGCGGCCTGCACGGCGTGGGGGTATCGGTGGTGAACGCACTGTCCGAATGGTTGAAACTGACCATCTACCGCGACGGCAAAGAGCATTTTATGGAATTCCGCCACGGCGATCCGGTCGCCCCGCTCAAGGTAGTGGGCGAGTCAAACAAAAAAGGCACCCTGGTTCATTTTCTGGCCGCCAAAGAAACTTTTGGCCTGGTTGAATTTCATTTTGACATTCTGGCGAAACGGCTGCGCGAACTGTCGTTCCTGAACCACGGCGTAAAAATTGCACTGATCGACCACCGCGACGGCAAGGAAGAAAACTTTGCATTTACCGGCGGCATCAAAGGTTTTGTCGAATACATGAACCGAAACAAATCGGCGCTACACCCGACGGTGTTTTATGCGATCGGCGAAAAAGATGGCATCACCGCCGAGATCGCTATGCAATGGAACGACTCCTACCAGGAGAGCGTGCAATGTTTTACCAATAACATCCCGCAGCGTGATGGCGGCACGCACTTGACTGCGCTGCGCGCCGCGATGACGCGCACCCTGAACCAATACATCGAAGCCGAACAACTGGCGAAAAAAGCCAAGGTGGAAACCACCGGCGACGACATGCGCGAAGGCCTGACTGCGGTGCTGTCGGTAAAATTGCCCGACCCGAAGTTCTCGTCGCAGACCAAAGATAAGCTGGTTTCTTCCGAAGTGCGCCCGGTGATCGAAGACCTGGTCGCCCAGCAAATGAGCGCGTTTCTGCTGGAAAAACCCAGTGACGCGAAAATCATCGTCAACAAAATCATCGATGCCGCCCGAGCCCGCGAAGCGGCGCGCAAAGCCCGTGATCTGACGCGCCGCAAGGGCGTGCTGGACGGCATGGGTCTGCCCGGCAAGCTGGCCGATTGCCAGGAAAAAGATCCTGCATTGTCCGAGCTGTATCTGGTCGAGGGCGACTCGGCGGGCGGCTCGGCCAAGCAGGGCCGCGACAGCAAGTTCCAGGCGATACTGCCGCTCAAGGGCAAGATTTTGAACGTGGAAAAAGCCCGCTTTGAAAAGCTCATCGCATCGCAGGAAATCGCTACCCTGATCACCGTGCTGGGCACCGGCATCGGCAAGGACGAATACAACGCCGACAAGCTGCGCTATCACCGCATCATCATCATGACCGACGCAGACGTGGACGGCTCGCACATCCGCACCCTGTTGCTCACCTTTTTCTACCGGCAAATGCCCGAGCTGGTCGAGCGCGGCCACATCTACATCGCGCAACCGCCGCTGTACAAAATCAAGCAGGGTAAGGACGAGCGTTATCTCAAGGACGACCAGGAGATGAAAATCTACATGCTCAAATCCGCGCTCAACAACGCCGCGCTGTATCCGGCTGCCGATGCCAGCCCGATCCAGGCGGACGCGCTGGAGCAAATCGCCAAGCAATATTTTCTTGCCGAAGCGGTGATCGATCGCCTGTCGCGCTTTACCGCGCCGGAAGCCAGCCACGCACTGCTCCTCCTGCCTACCCTGTCGCTGGACGATGCCAAGCAAGCGCAAAGCAGCGCAAAGCAACTCGAGACAGCCTGCGGCGGCAGCATCAAAGTCGCGGTGGAAACCGACGAAGCCGGCGAACATCGCATGCGGCTGGAAAAGCTGTATCACGGCAACTACTCGGTCAGCTACATGGATAGAGATTTCCTGAAAGGCAGCGACTACGTACAAATTCGCCAGACTGCGGAAGTCCTGAACGGCCTCATCACCGCAAGCGCGTACATCGCACGGGGCGAACAGAAGCGCGCCGTGTCCAGCTTCAAACAAGCCATCGAATGGCTGCTGGAAGAAGCCAAGAAAGGTGTGAACATCCAGCGTTACAAAGGTCTGGGCGAGATGAACCCGTCGCAACTGTGGGAAACCACCATGGACGTGAAGAACCGCATCCTGCTCAGAGTGCGCATCGAAGACACGATTTCAGCCGACGAGATTTTCACCACCCTGATGGGCGACATCGTCGAACCACGCCGCGCATTCATTGAGAAGAATGCGCTGGGGGTTAAGAATCTGGATGTGTAAAGAATGCTGCTTAATTCTGAAAAATTAAGGGATGCCAGCCTGTACACCTTGAATGTGCCTTTGCTGGTGCTTTTTAGGGTGTCTACTTTACGTTGAACTAAACCGCTACGCGGTGGTGCTCCGATCCCACCGTTTTCTCTCTTCATCACCACCCTCATCTTGTTGCTGCAACTGACGTAAAAATCCTCGATCCTTGATCGCGGGGGATGTCCCCGGTCAGATCAAGGAGA
>JANONV010000220.1:0-4370 GCA_031421015.1 Gallionella sp.
TCGAGGTCGGCTACACCACTGGTCTGGGTCTCAGGCTGCGGCTGTGGCTGGCTGGAGTGGTTTGATCCGGGCAGCGCAGGCGCGCTGCCTTTTTTGTGGACTGTAAACATTGACCGAAAACCACTTTGATATCGGCGCGCCCGGAAAGATAAGGGCACTGGAAAGCAGACTATATAACCAAAGTTACAGGACTCACTTCCGCCTGCGCCCTACAGCATTTGTTGCTTCATTTTTTTGACTTCATACATATTTTCATCGGCCAATTGGATCACCCAATCCACTTCTTGAGTTTTGCCAATATGAGTCGTCCGGCCAATTGATACCGATATCGGCCAGAGTCGCCCCTCAAAGGCTTGTTTCGTGGATGCCTCGATCCGTTTGATCAGGATGTCACAAGAACGCTCGTCCGTATCAAGCAGCAACAGCACAAACTCGTCGCCGCCATGACGAGCAGCAACGTCAACTTTCCTGGAGTTTTCCCTTAATATGTCAGCAACTATTATAAGCGCCTCATCCCCGACTTGATGCCCATGAATGTCATTCATTGCCTTGAATTGGTCAATATCAATGAACAGCAAGGAATAGGGGCTGCCGGAACGCTCGCTGCGACCCTGCTCGATTTCCAGCCTTTCCAGAAGTTCCATGCGGTTCGCCAAGCCAGTCAGCATATCCTTGCGTGCGTATTCCCTCTCCCGCCACAACTTGATCAGCACTCGGCCAATCACCGTGAAGACCACACTGCGGCTAAACACGTTCAATCCGAAAGCGGTCATCGGGAAGTCCGGCCAAGCGATGAGCACCTCGGACACGCTCCAAACAAGCGCCAACGCTATTCCGACAATAGTGGAAGTTTGCGTATCGTAACGGCGCGAAGCACGAATCGAGGCCAGGCGTGACGTTTGGATAATTGGCAAGCAATACAGCGCATCCAGGGAAATGTAGCGCACCATCTCGAAGGGAAGATAGTTTGCTGCTGCATAGCTCAAATAACCGATGAGCAAAACTTCCGCCGCAATCAGTAAAATATGGCCATAGTGTGAATTTTTCTGTGTCTGCATGATTTGACCTAAATTAGAAAAATCGTCCGGCCTTTTTGCCAAGCACCCATTCAGGGTGGTGGCGGTTTGCAGACATTTGCTTTTTACACACAACCACAACATTCCGCAATAGAATCCTCACCCGCTATGTGGGTTATCGGCAAAGATATGCATGGCTTGCCAATATCAAATTGGAGCAGTTGCGACCCAGTTACCAGATTTGTACGAACAGCCGACCCACGCAAAACTCGAATGTTGGCCATCTGTTATTGGCGCTTATCGGCCGCGCCGATACTCGACGAAGTGATATTCCGGTGGTTCCGGTGTTTCCTGGCGGTGTATCTCGCGTGAAATTTCTTGCCATTCCGTCTTGTCAAATTCCGGGAACGAAACATCACCGGCTACATCCCGTTTTATCTCGGTGATGTAGAGCGTGTCCGCAAACCCCAGCGCTTGCGCAAAAATCTCCGCTCCGCCGATCACAAAAATTTCCTCGTCAGTGCCGCACGCCGAGAGCGCTGCTTCGAGCGAGTTCGCCACAATCACGCCCGGCGCGAAATAATCGGCGTTGCGCGTGATCACAACGGAGGTGCGCCCCGACAACGGCCTGCCGATCGATGCGTAAGTCTTGCGCCCCATCACGATATGATGCCCCATGGTGAGCGCCTTGAAGTGCTTCAGGTCGGCGGGTAAATGCCACGGCAGCGTGTTGTTGGCGCCGATCACGCGGTTCTTCGCCATCGCGACAATCAGCGATACGCGCGGCTCCATACCGGTGCCGGGATAAGAGTTTTTCATACCGCGACGGGGGCTTTAATGGCGGGGTGCGGATCGTAGCCTTCCAGCGTGAAATCCTCGAACTTGAAAGCGAAGATGTCCTTCACTGCCGGATTGATGTGCATCGTCGGCAACGGACGCGGTTCACGCGACAATTGCTCGCGTGTTTGTTCCATGTGGTTCAAGTAGAGATGCGCATCGCCGAAGGTATGCACGAAGTCGCCCGGCTTCAGATCGCACACTTGCGCCACCATCATCGTCAGCAGCGCGTAGGAGGCGATGTTGAACGGCACGCCGAGAAAGATGTCCGCGCTACGCTGATACAACTGGCAGGACAGTTTCCCGTCCGCCACGTAAAACTGGAAGAACGCATGGCAGGGCGCCAGCGCCATTTTGTCGAGGTCGGCCACGTTCCATGCGGAAACGATGATGCGGCGCGAATCGGGATTGGTTTTGATCTGTTTCACCGCCTGAGCGATCTGGTCGATATGGCGGCCGTCGGGTGCGGGCCATGAGCGCCACTGGTAGCCGTATACCGGCCCCAGGTTGCCTTTCTCGTCTGCCCATTCGTCCCAGATGGTGACCTTGTGGTCCTTGAGGTACTGGATGTTGGTGTCGCCCTGCAAAAACCACAGCAGCTCATGGATGATGGAGCGCAAATGCACTTTCTTGGTGGTCAGTAGCGGAAAGCCATCCGCAAGGTTGAAGCGCATCTGGTAACCGAACACGGAGACCGTGCCGGTGCCGGTGCGGTCAGCTTTTTTGGTGCCGTGCTCCAGCACGTGCTCCATGAGGTCGAGATAAGTACGCATAATGATTAGTTTTGAAAGGCCGTATAATTGTGGCATTGAATGACTTTTCGAGGACCTAATGCTAGCACAACTGACCGCTTCTTCATCTCTGCCAAAAACCCTGAATGCAACGCACTTACTGGTGCTATTAGCCAAAGGAAAAAACCTGCCGCGTGAGGTTACCAAGCGCGATTTATTAGCCGCTGCCCTCAAGCGGCGGCAGATGAAAATAGAGGAATTGGAAAAATCACCCGTGGCGGCAAATGCCGAAGACGGCAGCCTGATCGTCTGGGCGATGCTGGATTTCAGCGCTACGAATTTCGCCGTCCACACACAAGTGCGCAAGGCCATGCAGTTGTTGCTGGGCGAGCAGCCCAGCGCTGTCGCCATTGTGGTGCAAGGCGATGCGGCGCAACGCCAACAGGCTGGCGAGGCTGCCGTGTATGCGGCGTGGGTGAACGGCGCGTCACTGCCACTGCACAAGAAAAAATCCGACCAGCGCAAACCGCTGCAAAAGATCGCGCTGTACGGTTTTTCCGACACAAAAAGTTTTGCCGCGCTCAAGGCGCAAGCCGAAGGCAATCTGTTGTGTCGCACGCTGACCGTGTTGCCGCCCAACGAGCTCACCCCCGGCCTGTACCGCAAGCGCGTCAAAGAACTCGCCAAACAAAACGGCTGGCAGCTCAAAGAATTCGACCTGAAAGCGTTGCGCAAAATGGGCGCAGGCGCGTTCGTCGCGGTGGCGCAGGGCAGCGACCCGGAAGACGCGGCCATCGTGCATCTCAGCTATAAACATCCCAAAGCGAAGCAAACCATCGCACTGGTCGGCAAAGGCATCTGCTTCGACACCGGCGGCCACAACCTCAAACCCGCGCGCCACATGCACGGCATGCACGAGGACATGAACGGCTCGGCGGTCGCGCTCGGCATCCTGCTCGCCGCCACGCAACAAAAATTGGCGGTGAACATCGACTGCTGGCTGGCCATCGCGCAAAACCACATCAGCCCGAAAGCCTACAAGCAGAACGACATCGTCAGGGCGTTGAACGGCACTACCATAGAGATCATGCATACCGATGCCGAAGGCCGCATGGTGCTGGCCGACACGCTTACGCTCGCCTCGCGCGAAAAACCAAACTTGCTGATCGACTTCGCCACGCTCACCGGCAGCATGCATGTGGCGCTGGGCGCGCGCTACAGCGGCGTGCTGGGCAACCGCGATGCATTGCTGCAACAGTCCGTGCAGGCCGGACAGCAAAGCGGCGAGCGACTGTGTGCCTTCCCGATGGACGAAGACTACGAACCAGCGCTGGATTCCAAAGTCGCCGACATCAAACAATGCACGCTGGATGGCGAAGCCGACCATATCCTCGCGGCGCGCTTCCTGAAACGCTTCCTGGAGAACGATGTGCCGTGGCTGCATGTGGACTTGTCCGCCAGCCGTTGCGAAGGCGGGCTGGGCAGCGTGGCGAGCGATGTGACCGGGTTCGGCGTGGGTTGGGGGTTGCGGATGTTGCAGGCTAATTCCAATTCGCATTAAAAGCAGAAAGTGTGTAGGAACGCTTGCGATCACTTACCATGCAGCGTAATATGTGACCACTATTATAGTCATAATGAGGTGTCAATATGCATGCAATGAGTCTGGCTCAAGCTAAGGCGCACTTGAGTGAGTTGTTAAACACCGTTGAATCCGGAGAAGAAGTCGTTATTACCCGTCACGGACGTCCAGTCGCGCGCGTGCTTCCCGCCAACCCGATCAAGCAGG
>JANONV010000221.1:0-6271 GCA_031421015.1 Gallionella sp.
GTGATCGCCCACCTTGACGATTTTCATGGTGTTGGTGTGCCCGGTTCTGCCCACCGCTTCGCCGATGGTCATCACCACCATGTCGCCATCCTGTACCAGACCCTGATCCACCAGGGTTTGTTCCGCATTGCGCAATTCCTGCGCCTGATCTTTGGCGTCGGAATGAAATGCAATCGGGTGTACACCGCTGAATAAAGTTACTTTACTCAGCGTTTCCAGCACCGGAGTCAAAGCAAAAATCGGCACGCCGGCATTCATGCGCGACATCCACAGCGGGGTCGAGCCGGATTGCGTCAATGCCACGATCGCCTTCACCTTGAAATGCGACGCGGCAAACAACGCAGACATCGCGATGGACTGGTCGATGCGCGTGAACTTATGTTGCAGGATGCGACGATCGAATACATTATCCTCCACTTCCCGCTCGGCCTTGAGGCAAATGCGCGCCATGGACTCAATGGTTTCCACCGGATAATCGCCCACTGCGGTCTCCGCCGACAGCATCACCGCGTCGGTGCCATCCAATACTGCGTTGGCCACGTCCGACACTTCCGCGCGGGTCGGGATCGGGTTGGTGATCATCGACTCCATCATTTGCGTGGCGGTGATCACCAGGCGGTTTTTCGCGCGCGCCATTTTAATCATGCGCTTTTGCAGACCCGGCACGGCCTCATCGCCGACTTCCACGCTCAAATCGCCGCGCGCCACCATGATGGCGTCCGACGCGTCTATGATGTCGCCCAACGCCTGAATCGCTTCAGCGCGTTCGATCTTGGCCATCAACAGGCTCTTGCCACCGGCCGCATGCATCAATTCGCGCGCCAGCCGCATGTCGTCGCCGCTGCGCGGGAAGGACACCGCCAGGTAATCCGCCTTGATCAGCGCGGCGGTCTTGATGTCCTCCTTGTCCTTCCCGGTCAGCGCGGGTGCGGTCAAACCGCCACCCTTGCGATTGATGCCTTTGTTGTTGGACAATACCCCGCCGCGCACCACTTTGCAAATGACCTGCGAACCTTTAACCTCAGTGACAATAAATTCCAGCATTCCGTCGTTGAGCAGCAACACCGAACCTTTGCTGACATCCTTGGGCAGGTTCTGGTAGTCCAACCCGACGCGCTGCTGGTTGCCCAGCCCTTCCAGTGCGGTGTCCAGGATGAAAATGTCGCCATTGTTCAGGATGATTTTATCGTTCTCGAATTTGCGCACGCGTATCTTCGGGCCTTGCAAATCCGCCAATATGCCCACCGTGCGGCCGCAGATTTTAGCCATGGCGCGCACGGTTTCGGCACGATTTACATGGTCTTGCGCATTACCGTGCGAAAAATTCATGCGCACCAGATCAACCCCGGCACGTATCATTTGTTCAAGGACTTTCGGGTCGCTGGAAGCCGGTCCCAGCGTCGCAACTATTTTTGTTCTGCGCAGCATGCGTTCCTTTGTTATTAACTAAACTACTCCGTCCACGAAAGACACGAAAAGCACGAAAAAAACCCAAGGGTGTGCTGTGCCCTTGCAGAAAGATTATGTTTTGCAGTTTTTCGTGCTTTTCGTGCTTTTCGTGCTTTTCGTGTCTTTCGTGGACAATGTTTTAATTATTGCTCAGCCCGTTGTTCCAGAATTTCGACAGCGGGCAATTTTTTGCCTTCGAGGAACTCCAGGAATGCGCCGCCCGCCGTGGAGATGTATGACACCTTGTCATAGATGCCGTACTTCTGGATCGCGGCAATGGTATCGCCGCCACCCGCCAGGGTGAAGGCGCCGGTTGCGGCGATCGCCATGGCGATCTTCCGGGTGCCCTCGCCGAACTGGTCGTACTCGAACACGCCGACCGGGCCGTTCCATACTACCGTTCCCGCCCGCATGATGATGTCGGCTATCTGTTGCGCCGATTCCGGGCCGATGTCGAAAATCATTTCGTCGTCGGCCACATCGTTCGCGGACTTCAAAATCGCCGGTGTGTTTTCGTTGCCCGCCACGAACGGCGCTGCTGTCCCGACCACTACATCGGTTGCGATCGGGATGCTTGCGCCGCGCGCGGACATTTTTGCTATCAACGCCTGAGCGGTGGGCACCAGATCGTGTTCGCACAGCGACTTGCCGACCGGATGGCCGGTCGCCTTGAGGAAGGTGTTGGCGATGCCGCCGCCGACCACCAGTTGATCTACTTTATCCGACAGGCTTTCCAGCACGGTCAGCTTGGTTGAAACCTTGCTGCCGCCGACGATGGCGACCATCGGCCGCGCCGGACTGAGCAGGGCTTTGGTCAACGCTTCCAATTCCCCGGTCAGCAATATGCCTGCGGCGGCTACCGGCGCATATTGCGCCACACCGTAAGTCGAAGCTTCGGCGCGGTGCGCCGTGCCGAATGCGTCCATCACGAACACGTCGCACAGCGCGGCATATTTTCTCGCGGTTTCTTCCAGGTTCTTTTTCTCGCCTTTGTTGAAGCGGCAATTTTCCAGCAACACCAGTTCGCCTTCGGCAACGTTGAAGCCGCCATTCATCCAGTCCCGGATCAGGCGCACCGGCTGGTTCAGATTGTTGGCGATGACATTGGCCACCGGCATGAGCGAGTTCTCTTCGGAATAAACCCCTTCTTCGGGACGCCCCAGGTGCGAAGTCACCATCACCCGCGCGCCGGCTTGCAAAGCGAAGTTAATCGTCGCCATCGAAGCGCTGATACGCGCATCGGAGGTTACCTTGCCATCCTTGACAGGAACATTCAGATCCGAGCGAATCAGGACACGTTTGCCCTTGAGATCCAGATCGGTCATTTTGATTACGGACATTATTAAACTCCAGTGAAAAATGTAGGATGGGTTGAGCGTAGCGATACCCATCAATCAAATATGCCTGCCCTTATGAGTGATGGGTATCGCGTTGCTCAACCCATCCTACGAATTACATTTTATTTAGCGATGTGCCCTACCATGCGCATCAGGTTGCAGGTATAGCCGTACTCGTTGTCATACCAAGCCACCACCTTGACGAAGGTGGGGTCCAGCGCGATGCCGGCTTCGGCATCGAACACGGATGGCGTGGTCTGCCCGCGGAAATCGGTGGAAACCACGGCTTCGTTGGTGTAACCCAGCACGCCCTTCAATGGACCGCTTTCGGAGGCCTTTTTCATCGCCGCGCAAATTTGTTCGTAAGTCGCTTCCTTGATCAGTTCCACCGTCAGGTCAACCACCGATACGTCGGACGTCGGCACGCGAAAAGCCATGCCGGTCAGCTTGCCCTTGAGTTCCGGCATCACCACGCCGACTGCCTTGGCCGCGCCGGTCGAAGACGGAATGATGTTTTCCAGGATGCCGCGACCGCCGCGCCAATCCTTGGCCGAAGGACCATCCACAGTTTTTTGGGTGGCCGTTGCAGCATGCACAGTGGTCATCAGGCCGCGCTTGATACCAAAATTGTCGTGCAACACCTTGGCGACGGGCGCCAGCGCATTGGTAGTGCAGGACGCGGCGGAGATGATGCTCTCGCCCTTGTAGGTGGCATGGTTCACGCCGTACACGAACATCGGCGTGTCGTCCTTGGAGGGCGCGGATTGAACCACTTTCTTGGCGCCCGCTTCGATGTGCTTCTGGCAGGTTTCCTTGGTCAGGAAAAAACCGGTGCATTCGATCACGATGTCAACGCCCGCTTCCTTCCATTTCAAATTGGCCGGATCGCGTTCGGCGGTCAGGCGGATGGTCTTGCCGTTGACCACCAGATTGTTGCCGGATACGGAAACATCGCCGTTGAAACGTCCATGCACCGAGTCATAGCTCAGCATGTATGCCAGGTAGTCCGGCTCCAGCAGGTCGTTGATCGCAACGACTTCGATTTCCGGGAAATCCTTCGCTGCCGCGCGGAATACCATGCGTCCGATGCGGCCAAATCCATTGATACCTACGCGAATTGCCATTTTATACTCCCAAGTTAAAAAAATTGAGGTGCGCACATGGGCAGGATAAAACAGTGCCCATTTTGTAGGAGCGCAATTTACCCCGAAGGGGTTCTCGCACCCTTTGGGTGTTGCGCGATTGTTTTGCGAAGAATAATCGCCCGATGCCTCGCAGAGGTTCTCGCACCCGCAGGGTGAATCGGGCTCCTACGGCTTAAATGATGCGTTTAACGGCCTTCGCCACGTTGTCCGCAGTAAAACCAAAGTGCTTGAACAGCTCCGGTGCGGGTGCGGATTCGCCAAAGGTATCCATGCCAACCACCGCGCCATCCAGCCCCACATATTTATACCAGCCGCCGGTCACACCCGCTTCGACCGCCACGCGCTTCATGCCCTTGGGTAGCACGCTATCCCGGTACGCTTGATCCTGCTTGTCGAACACATTGGTGGACGGCATGGACACCACGCGCACCTTGACACCTTCGGCAGCCAGCGCTTTTTGCGCGTCCATCGCCAGACCCACTTCGGAGCCGGTAGCGATGATCACTGCCTGCGGTTTGCCCCCCGCCGCTTCGGACAATACATAGCCGCCCTTGCGGATGCCGGCGATTTGCGCCGCATCGCGCTTCTGGAAGGCCAGATTCTGGCGACTGAAAATCAAACAGCTCGGACCATCCATACGCTCCACCGCCGCCACCCAGGACACCGCCGATTCGACCGTGTCGCACGGACGCCATACTTCCATGTTGGGGATATAGCGCAAGGTGGCGGTTTGCTCGACTGCCTGATGCGTCGGGCCGTCTTCACCCAGCCCGATGGAGTCGTGCGTGTACACAAACAACACGCGCAATTTCATCAGCGCCGCCATACGCAGCGCATTGCGCGCGTATTCGGAGAACATCAAAAAAGTGCCGCCGAAGGGTAACAACCCGCCATGCAAGGCCATGCCGTTCATGATGGCGGACATGCCGAATTCACGCACGCCGTAGCTGATGTAATTGCCGATGGACTTGCCATGTACCGGCTTGCATCCGGTCCAATTGGTAAAGTTGGAGCCGGTCAAGTCAGCCGAGCCGCCGAGGAACTCGGGTAGTACCGGCGCCAATGCGTTAATGGCATTTTGCGAAGCCTTGCGGGTGGCGATGGTTTCCGCTTTTTCATTGGCTTTGGCGATCACCTCGGCAGCGTGCGCCGCCCAGTTAGCCGGCAATTCACCCTTGATACGACGCTCGAATTCGGCAGCCTCTTTCGGAAATGCGGCGCGATATTCGGCGAACTTGTTGTTCCACAATTTTTCCAGTCCCGCACCCTTGGTGCGCGCATCCCATGCTTCATAGACATGCTTGGGAATTTCGAACGGCGGATATTTCCAGCCGATGTGCGCGCGCGTCGCGGCTACTTCGGCGTCGCCCAATGCGGCGCCATGCACCTCGTGCGAATCAGCCTTGTTCGGCGCACCCATGCCGATAATGGTCTTGCAGCAGATCAGCGTGGGTTTGTCGGTGACTTTTTTAGCAGCCACCACAGCGGCGTTGATCGCTTCCGGGTCATGGCCGCCGACTGAAATCACCTGCCAGCCGTACGCCTCAAAACGCTTGGGCGTGTCGTCCGCAAACCAGCCATCGGTGTGGCCGTCTATCGAAATGTTGTTGTCATCCCAAAATGCGATCAATTTGCCCAGTCCCCAGGTGCCTGCCAATGCGCAGGATTCGTGGGAAATGCCTTCCATCATGCAACCGTCGCCCATGAATACGTAAGTGTGGTGATTGACGATTTCGTGACCGGGCTTGTTGAATTCTGCAGCCAGTAATTTTTCCGCCATCGCCATGCCTACCGCATTGCTGATGCCTTGACCAAGCGGACCAGTGGTGGTTTCCACGCCTGGGGCGTAGCCGTATTCAGGATGTCCGGGGGTCTTGGAATGCAGTTGACGGAAACGCTTCAACTCTTCCATCGGCAGGTCGTAACCGGACAAATGCAGCAACGCGTAAATCAGCATCGAGCCATGGCCGTTGGACAAAATGAAGCGGTCACGGTCAGGCCACTTCGGATTAGCCGGGTTGTGGCGCAGATGGTGGTTCCACAACACGTCGGCGATTTCCGCCATGCCCATCGGCGCGCCGGGGTGTCCGGAATTGGCCTTTTGCACGGCATCCACTGCCAGCATCCGGATCGCGCCGGTAATGTCGTTGAATTTAGGTGGTGTGATGCTTCGCGTTGCTGCCATTTCTTGCTTCCTCCAGAACATCCCCCGGGAACTGAACATTCCTTGGGGGACAGATTATTATATTTGACGCATTGTTAGAGTCGGTGATTATGCCGCAGCATCCCGATTAGGGCAACTGCTATGCTGTTGTTGGAGCGCGGGCATCCTGTCCGCAA
>JANONV010000222.1:0-1574 GCA_031421015.1 Gallionella sp.
GCACGCCCTGCAATGGTCCGATGGTGCCGCGCCGGTCGAGCGCGCGCGCCTGCGCGAGTACCAGTTCCGGATCCAGGTAATGCCACGCCTGGACCTGCGGTTCGCGTTTGGCGATGTGCTCGAGACAGGACTCTGCCACGGCGACAGCGGTAGTTTTGCCGGCGGCGATGGCCTGAACGATTTCTGTTGCTGTGAAATGATGCAAGGATTTAGTCTGCATGGGGATCCGGTGGTAGATGTTTAAATGTTTAATCCATCCGAGTATCTCCGCACAGCAAAGCGGTCGTCAATTGCCGCAAGGTGATACTCCCGCAAGTTTGCACTATCATGGTGCTGGCGCATGGCCCGGCGCACCGCACATCCAGTACATCATTCGTGTGCCGCCCTTGGGTGCAGAGTTGCGGCGGCCGGCATTGTTGGCAGGGTTATTGCCAGATCTTATTGCTGGATAGCCCGCATCGATTGTTTACCGGAGAGACGCATGACGCAAAAGTTTTTCACCAAACTGCTGCTGGCCATTGTTCTGCTGCCGCAAATTGCATGCGCAGCGCAGGACGGTTATCCCGAGCGTCCGATACGCCTGATCATTCCCCAGGCGACGGGTGGTGGTTCCGATACCATTGGGCGCTATATGGCGCGGCGCCTGGGCGATGCACTCGGACAGAATTTTGTGGTGGACAACCGGCCGGGAGCCGCCGGCATGCTCGGTGCGCTGATTGTCAAGGAATCCGTGGCCGACGGCTACACGATGCTGCTGTGCGCGATCGATACCATCACGGCACCCATCGTTGCGCAGCATAAGACGCTCGATGGTGTGCGCGACTTTGCGCCGGTCACGCAATTGACTCAATCCCCGAACATCTGGCTGGTCGGGCTGTCGTTCCCGGCAAAAACCATGAAGGAGCTCGTGGCGGCGGCGAAGGCGAAACCGGGCCAGATTGATTACGCATCCTCGGGCATTGGCGGAATGCAGCATCTGGGTGCGGAACTCCTCAACAAGATGGCCGGCATCCAGTTAAACCACGTGCCGTACAAAGGCGGGCCACCCGGACTGGTCGATGTGATGGCGGGGCGTGTGCCGTCGATCCTTTCCGGTACCCAGGGCGCGCTGCCGCACATCAAGGCCGGGAAAATCCGCGCCCTGTCAGTAACCACATTAAAACGGCTGCCGGCGCTGCCGGAAATTCCCACTGCGGCGGAGGCGCTGGGCATCAAGGACTACGAGGCGACGAACTGGCAGGGATTGCTGTTTCCCGCGGGTGCATCGAAGGCTGTCGCTGAACGCGTCTCTGCGGCAGCGGTGAAAATACTCGGCGCACCCGAAACACGCACACGGCTTGATGAGCTGGGTTACATACCCTCCGGCATGACGCCGGCGCAGATGACGATCCTGATGGCCATGGAGAAAAAACGCTGGACTGCGCTGATTAGCGAGGCTGGCATCAAGGCCGAATAACGGCAGGCCGGCGCGTCGCGCGCGCCGATAAACTAGAATTCTGTGATGACCGCCAAGCGCAGTATTGCCCGTTCCAGACCCGCGCCCCGCGGGTATCGTCAGCTTGCATCGGTGATTG
>JANONV010000223.1:0-4575 GCA_031421015.1 Gallionella sp.
GTGAGTTCAGTCCGTCCGGCGTATGGTTGGTTGCGCCCACCGGGCACACCGTTTCGCAAGGAGCGGCTTCGCACTGCTGGCACATCATCGGCATGAATCGCGCACCCTGGTCAGGGAATTCACGGCCGCCTTCATTCCCGATATCTTCATCCCAATAACGTTCGATACGCATCCAGTGCATCGCGTACCCTTGCGCATATTTTTCTTTGCCCACCACCGGCAAATTATTTTCTGCATAGCAAGCGACGCTGCATGCATTGCAACCGGTACACGCATCAAGATCGATGCTCATAGCCCATTTGAGCGGGTTATGCGGCTTATCGCCAACCGGATGGGTTTGACGAAAATCCGACCAGTTTTCCAATAGATTGCTAACCGACATACCTTATACCTCCTTCGAAAGATCAACTTTGTCAGTGGACAGGCTGGCGGCTATCTTTCTGCCCATCTGCTTGCCGCCAGCCGGGCCTTCATCTTTAATCACAACCACTCTTTGATCAGTCTTGCTGACTTTTACGCGCGTTTCGTGCATCGCCAGTTCACCGGTTACTTTATCGAACACCGCATCCAGAATGTGGAATGGATTCACGCCGTAACCCTTGGCATAACGACCCATCGCTTCATGGCCGCGACCGAGCGGGATGGAAATCGCATCGGGATGGATACCCGGGAACAGATAAGCCTGCACCTTGACCGAGCCGCTCTTTGAAGCGACTTCGACGATATCGCCTTCGACTATCCCCAGTTCCGCTGCCTTTTTGGGATGAATTTCCACCCACGAATCCCACACGATAGTGGTCAACGGATCAGGCGATTCCTGCAACCATGGCTGGTTGGTATGGCGGCCATCGCGCAGGCTGGCGTTCACGCTCGGGATCAACTGCAAAGGATATTGAGCATCTATCCCGGCAGGAGCCGGCAACGCCAAACCCGCCGCACCGGTCTTGCCGGACAAAGCTTTGCCGGTGCCGCCCAGCTTGATGATGCCCTTGGTCAGGGTATCATTCCAGAAAATATCGTCATCGACGCCATTACCGCCCAATGCGCCCTTGTTTTTCAGCAGCGCATCGCGCAGATAGGCATAGTAATCTTCATATGCTTTATAGTCTTCGCTGCGACGTTGCTTGACCAAAGCCAGCAAAATGTCGCCCATGCCACGAGTATTGGCGTGCAGCTTTTCCATTAACGGCTGCTGAATACTGATTTGCGCGCCTTCCGCCATGTACTCGGGAACCTGAGTACCCCAGTCTTCCAAGGCGGAATCGAGCGGCAACACCAGGTCGGCTTGCAATGCGGTCTCATCCAGATAGTGGGTAAACGCCACCTTGAAATCTGCCTTGGCCAGATTGTCTTTGAACTTCAGCGCCCCCGGCGCGGTGAATACCGGATTGGCCGCATAATTGAACAGCACCTTGTACTTGCCGGCGGCCAGACCCTGATTGAGAGCCTGCAATGCGGCGGTATTGCCGGTTGCCGGCGACATTTGCGGGAACGGCACGACCGCTGCCGCCTCTACCGTCTTGCCGACATTGCCCAGCACCTGATTGAGCAGATTGATCGCCGCCGCATTTTGCGAACCATGCGCGTAACCTTCTGCCGCGCTACCCGCCAACACCAGGCTGGGGGTGCGCTGTTTCAACAAGTCCGCGATCTTGCCAATTTGCTCCGCAGAAACACCGGTGTCTTTGCTGACGCGCGCCGGGTCGTAGCCCTTAACCGCAGCGGCCACATCGCCGGACAATTTTACACCGGCAGCGCCCAGCGCATGGATGATACCCAGCGCCAGAATGCCTTCAGTTCCAGGGCGCACCGCCAGCCAGCGATCCGCATTCGCGCCGGTCAAGGTCATTTTTGATTCGACCTGGATCAATACGCCGCGCTGGCCATCCACACCCTTGCGGAACTGCGCATACTGCTGCGAAAAATGCACCGGAGAAATCCATGCGCCCAGAAAATCGGCGCCGAACGACAACACCACTTTGGCCTTGTTGATGCTGAAGCGCGGCATTTCCACGCCGTAAGATTTTTTATTCGCAGCGCGCATCACAACTGGCGCAAGCGCTTCATATACGAAATGATTTTTGCTGCCGATGCTGTCCAGATAATTGCCCAGCAACACCTTGAGATGACCGCTCACGCCGCCGCTCAGGAATGCGATCTGTTCGCCGCTCGCGCCGTTGAGCTTCTCGGCGATCAGTGCGTAGGCCTGTTCCCAGGTGATGGTTTCACCCTGGTCGCCGTTGCGCAACAACGGCTCGCGCACCCGGTCGGGATTGTAGTGATGCTGCACCCCCGCCTGGCCCAGGCCGCACAGCTTGCCGCGATTGATCGCGGAATCAGGATTGCCTTCCAGCTTCAACACGCGCCCTTCGCGCACCCGGCCCTTGATGTTGCAACCCGCGTCGCATTGCGTGCACGTCGAGTTGTAGTACACGGCGATACCGGGGATCATATAGTCCGTCGGTTCCGAGTAGGAAACCACGGTCTCTTTGCCATCCTCGTTGGAAGTGAAACCGCAACCACCCAGCGCCGTCGCAGTACCACCCCATCCCAGCACCTTCAGAAAATCACGCCGATCAAAACTACTGTCCATCATCACAACCTCTCTGGAAAATTCTTGTAATGGCGCGCCCGCTTACTTGTGGCACTGCCAGCAATCATTCGGGCCATGTGCCGTAACCTCGCCGGATGCATTGACTGCCGGTTTTCGGAAAGCGTACCAATAGGCCTGCCCGTCCGCCGCCGTACCGCCTGCCGCCGTCACCGGATGATCCTTCTCGTGGCAACCCACGCAGAAACCCATGGACAACGACTTGCTGCGCTGCGCCACACCCATTTCTTTCACGTTGCCGTGACAATAGCCGCAGACCTCTTGAACCGGACGGTTCTGCTGAAAAACGAAACGCTGGATATGGCGTTCGTGGTTGAAACGCACAAAGTCCGGAACATCGTGAACCTTCTTCCATGGAACCGGGGTCTTGGCGGCTATCTTGCCGTCCTTGCTGCCCTCCCAGTACTCGAACAATTTCTGGATGCGCGGGCTTTCGCGCACCGACTCGATGCTCTGATGGCAACCGATGCACTTTTGCAGAGGCGGAATACCCGCTACCGCACTGCGCCGCGCGAAGGTATGGCAATACATACAGTTGATTTGCATACCGCCCTTTTCGGGATGATCCTTATTCGGATCACCTGCATGGCGGAAATGCGGAAAATCGATCGGCTGCTCAATTTCCGGGCCTGACGCATCCTCGGTCATTGGTGCGGGTTGCTTGGCATCGACTGCATAACTGTTCATGGCGGCAAACAATCCCATCAGCAAGACAGACAAACGTAAAAAACGGTGCATCGTAAGGGCTCCCCCGGCGAACAGTTTAACCCACGTCAGCACGCAGCTAAACGTGATAAAAAATGAAACGGATTATTTTTGATGCGGCGTATCGCGTTAAAAGTTACTTTTTGCTTTATTATTTTTTACCCGCAAAAGTTCCGGGGCAGCGACGCAAACGAATAATGTCTATTCTCAAAACCAAAGTCAACACCCTAATCGTCATTAATTTTAAAAATTGCAAAAAATTCCATTCGCCCCATTTAATTACAGCGTTTGCTAATATACAACGAATCTGCTGCATTTTTAAGGAGGCATCCCCCATGAAAGAACAACAAGCCGTGCTGGATTTTTTTGCCCAGACAGAAAATTTGCCGCTGGGTCTGGCGGTAGCCGAGCAAATGGACACACTGCGCGAGCAGATGAACACTCGGTTTTGGCGGGCATTGCAACAACGTTTGGACACGATGACTAACGAACACGCCCTGCCCTGGCAGGTGATTGCCACTGAGGACAGGAATGCAGCGAACAGCCTGGTCGGATTGTATTGCACCTTACGTTCTGGGCAAGAACTATATCTACGCCCGATGATGGAGCAACAATACCTGGGCGGAAACTGGCGCATCTATTTTGGCCTGATGTGGAGTATTGCCCCGTCACCCGATCAACTTGCGCTGCCCGCCATCACCGCGCTCAGCGTATCTCTCCAGCAGGCAGGCTTTAAAAACAATGAGCGCTACCTGGCCTGGCAGTGGACAACGCTGCATCCGCGCCGCCAGGATTTTTTGCTGCGCTATGCACAACAACCGGAAAAACTGCTGGACGACATCGAGTTTATATTTCGAACGCTGCTGATAGAACACAGGGAGTTAATTGAGCAAGCCAATGCAGCGCTAAAATGCGCGCCACACAGCCTGGCCGTTTCCTTAAATCAGTTGCGCGACGAGTTGATCGGTTAAACCTTTTTGTTCTAGTGACCTTAGGAATCTGCTAGTATTTAAAATGCAGTTTTAAACAATCCAAGCAAGTCTAGGGGACGAGATGAAAAAGCTTTTTACCATCGGCTATGAGGGGGCCGCGTTGGATGATTTCATGCAAGCCCTTAAAACGGCCAAGATAGACGTGCTATTGGATGTCCGCGAGCTACCGATTTCGCGCCGCAAAGGATTTTCGAAGACTGCCCTTGGCAGCGCCTTGACCAAGGCCGGCATACGCTACCGTCATGAGAAGCAATTGGGTTCGCCCAA
>JANONV010000224.1:0-1793 GCA_031421015.1 Gallionella sp.
ATGTAAGCGTTAAAATTTTTGGAGCAACGCAGTATCACGACGGAGTTTGGATTTTTAGAGGCGCCCTTAACGAGTGCCCGGAAACGGGTGGAGATTGGAGCGATATGACTGTCCGGGTAATCGCAGTAATCAATCAAAAAGGCGGTAGCGGTAAAACCACGCTGGCGCTCAATCTCGCCGCGGGTCTCTCGCGGCGCGCGCCGACCGCCGTGGTCGATGCCGATCCGCAGCGCTCCATCAGCCAGTGGATTGGGATGGGTAAAGACGAGAACGATCTACCCCTGGCGACGCAAATTGGCGTTGCCCCCGCCGTGACGATCGCGCGCCTGAAACAAAATCACCACCATGTGGTGGTGGATTGCCCACCGCTAGTGCAAGGGCCGGTCATCGAGGCGGTCATGTCCGTGGCCGATCTGGTGCTGATCCCGGTGTTACCCTCGGCGCTGGATTTATGGGCGAGTGTGGAAATGTCCGCGTTAGTGGTTCAAGTCCAGAAGAAAAATCGGGCATTGCAAGCATACTTGGTGCTGAATCAAGTGGAGACTCGCAATGCTTTGTCCCGCGTCATGCAGGAAGCCGTGGCCGAATTAGATGTGCCTTTGATGCAGGCCAGCTTGCAGCGGCGCGCTGCCTACCGCAGTGCAGCAGTCGAAGGAGTCAGTGTGTATGGGCTGGGTAAACGGGGATTGCAGGCCGCAGCGGATATCGAAGCAATTATCAGGGAGGTCATATGCCGTTGAAAAATTTGGGATCAAAGCTTGCGAATAGCGTACACCAGGTTAAATTGAAGCGCGAACAAGATGCCACCAGGGCATCCGCCAAAATTGCACCGGTCGCAAAGCCGGTTGCGAAACCAACGCCAGTCAGCGTAGCGGCGAAGCCGGTTGCGCGGCGCGCGGCGCAACCGCCAGCGAAGAATTTGGATAGTCTGCATCCGCGTCGTATTTGGCCCGATTAAGCCAGGGTCGCGGATTTATAAAGGATAGTAGTAATGCTAGAAGGATTGGAACAGTATCAAGTCCGCAAGGAACCCTATTACCGCACCGTCGGCGACGAGGTGGCGTTGTACGAAGCCGCCTATTCGGTGCGCATGCCGATGATGCTGAAAGGCCCGACCGGCTGCGGCAAAACGCGCTTCGTCGAATATATGGCGTGGAAACTCAACAAGCCGCTGATCACTGTTGCCTGCAACGAAGACATGACCGCCTCCGATTTGGTCGGACGTTTTCTGCTCGATGCCAGCGGCACGCGCTGGCAAGACGGCCCGCTCGCGCTGGCCGCACGCTATGGCGGGATTTGCTATCTGGATGAGGTAGTGGAAGCACGCCAGGACACCACCGTGGTGATACACCCGCTCACCGATAATCGCCGCGTATTGCCGCTGGAAAAGAAAGGCGAGCTGCTCCAGGCGCACGCTGACTTCCAGATTGTGATTTCGTACAACCCCGGCTATCAAAGCCTGATGAAAGATTTGAAGCAATCCACCAAACAACGCTTTGGCGCGCTGGATTTTAACTATCCCGCGCACGATATCGAAACCGAAATCGTGGCGCACGAAACCGGCGTGAGCAGTGACGTGGCCGGCAAGCTGGTGAACATCGCCGAACGCGCGCGCAACCTCAAAGGCCATGGTCTCGATGAAGGCATTTCCACGCGCATGCTGATCTACGCCGGCAGCCTGATCGCCAAGGGCGTGGAGCCGATAGCGGCGTGCCGCGTGACGCTGGTGCGTCCGATCACCGACGACCCCGACATGCGCGACGCGCTGGATGCGGCGGTGAACACGTTCTTCT
>JANONV010000225.1:0-4554 GCA_031421015.1 Gallionella sp.
GGATGGGCGTTCATGTTGATGCTCCTAAAAATCGGGAAACATCCTTGATAGACGCTTCCCTACGACGGCATTACCCGTACAGGTTCGAAGGGTGTATCTCACTCCGCCCAAATTGAAATATCAGCGAAGACCCCCAGCAGAAGGACGCAAGGTAAAGCAAAGGCCGGGTAAATGCAAGGGCGCCATCATTGAGCGACGCATCAATTGATGCAGTTACACGGCAGTCAATAATTAAGGTTCACCAGTGTTATCGGTGGGTGATTTTGGCAGATTATTTAGTGCTGAAGCAGTTTTAGGCCACCTCTAAAAATTCAAAATCCTAAGCGAGACAAGGCGCGAAAGAAAGTCCGCGCAACCCATCTATTTTGATATGTAAGCGTTAAAATTTCTTGAGCAACGCAGTATCGCGACGGAGTTTGGATTTTTAGAGGTGCCCTTTAAACCACCCCCTCAGTCCCCCTTGTCAGGGGGGCGCGTTTAAGCCTCCCCTGTTTCTCCCCCTGACAAAGGGGGTAGGGGGTTTGGCGGGGTTGGTTTGCGAAAATTCAGGTGTTGCATGGTACCAGGGCAGCTATTGTTCCAAACAACTACTGCCATTTAACCCAAATAATCCATTAGCCCGTCATTCCGGCGGAGCCTGCCCCGTACCGCGATACGGGGGCCGGAATCCAGCAATGACAAAAACCCCGTGAAGCGGACAAAGCCACGCTGTTGTGCCGCTTTCGCGGTTGACTTTTAATCAACTGGACACCGGCCTTCGTCGGTGCGACGAATTTTTAAAGGCGCTCTGGAATCGGAATTATTTACCTGCGTCGGGTTTCGGCGTAACTACGGGCGCTGGCGCTGAAGATTCTTTTTCCTGCTCACCCTTGATCTCGATTTTTGCCTTGGCTTTAAGCGTGGCGAGGTAGGATTCGACTTCTTTGTTCTGCATGATGTTGCGAATATTTTCTCTCGCCTTGTCGAACTCCGGCGGCTTGATGTCGCGGGTGTCTTCCAGCTTGATGATGTGCCAGCCGAATTGCGATTGCACCGGCATTTTGCTATGGGCGCCTTTTTCCATCATCTTCACGGCATCGCTGAACGGCTTCACCATTTGTCCCGGCTCAAACCAGCTCAGGTCGCCGCCGTTTTTGGCCGAGCCGGGATCCTGTGATTTGGTCTTGGCGAGCGCGGCAAAATTCGCACCCTGGTCAAGCTTGGCGATAATGCCTTTAGCCTCGTCTTCACTCTTCACCAGGATGTGGCGGGCGTGAAATTCCTTGCTGGACATGGCGCCCATGTGGGAATCATACTCTTTGCGCATCGCCTCTTCGGTGAATTTCGTCGCTTCGATGTGGGCGCGGATGGTTGCGCCGGCCAACACGTTGCGCTTTAAATTCTCTATCTCGGCGGCGATTTCGGGTTTCTTGTCCAGACCCTGCTTCACCCCTTCCTGGTAGATCAGTTCGCGATTGACGAGTTCGTCGATGATCGCCTTGCGCTCTTCCGGTGAGCCGGACATCGGGCGTGACTGCGCCCTCTGGCGCGCGTAAACCTCGAAGGCCGCGTTGTTGATGGAGGCGCCGCCGACTTTTGCGACGACTTCGTTAGCCTTGCTATCTGTGGTTTTGCCGCCCGGCATTTTGTCGCAGGCCGCGATGAACGCGACGCTCAGCAGGGCAACGATTAATACGACTTTTTTCTTTTCTGACATTGCGTTTTTCCTTGTGCCGATTGAATTTTCGGTGGTGTCTGCCGGTATGCCGGGGGTATTGCAGACCCAAGCGCATCATATATCATTCGATGGCGCGCGGGCAGCCCCTTGGATATCTATCTGCTGGCATTGGCGCGTATGTTGTGCCCAATCCGGTTCGCGCAGGCATGGTGTGCAGGGAAGCGATGTGCGTCTATAGGGCACCTCTAAAAATCCACATTTTAGTTGCGGCATAACCTGAGGGTTAGCCTACACTGCAACTTCGTTGTATCCCAACTGCGGCGTTGCGGCAGCGGGGTAAGCTGGCAAGCCGCGCAGCGGATGCTTGCAAAAAAATTTTGCTTGCATAACCAACCCGTGCCTTTCGCGGTTGTGTATTACCATGATCGTGGGCATCAAACCATGCAACGGCTGCACAGTGAATTCGCCCAAGCGCTTAATCTGTTCGCAGAAAAACACTGCACAGCACAGATCCGGCAAAGGTTATCCTGCCATCCAAATAGCACTCGCCGCTTAAGGCAGCATAAGGCCTTGAATGCTATACTTCCCAAAAGTTATTTCGGCCTTTTAATGATGCTCTTTTCACCAACCGGCGCCACACTGAACCACCTGCTCGCGCAGAATAGCTGGGCGTTGCCGCGCCTTGCGCGCTACGCGGGCAAAACGATGCGATTCGACGTCGCTCCGTTTTCCTTCTGCTACACTATTTTGCAGGATGGCATGCTGCGCAGCGCCGATCCCGATGCCAGTCCGGATGCGCACTGTGTGGTTGCACCGTCTTTGTTGCCGCGCCTCGCTCTGCATGATGAAAAAGCGCACACTGAAATCACCAGCATCGGCGATGCCGCGTTGCTTGCGGAAATTTTTTTTCTGTCGCGCAATCTTCAATGGGACGCCGCCGAGGATTTGAGCCGAATCACCGGCGATATCGCGGCGGAGCGCATCGTGGAAACCGCCAGGAGCACACATCAACAGCTCCGCGATGCGGCCGTAAATTTATCGCAGGCCGCGGCAGAATACTGGTCTGAGGAGCGCCCGCTGCTTGCCAAACCCCAACAGGTGTCGGCTTTCATGCATCGGGTGGACACGTTGCGCGACGATGTGGCGCGGCTCGAACAGCGCATCGGCCGTTTGCTTGCCGCCAAAAAAGACTAGTCATGCGCATATTCCGTCTGGTCAAAATCATTTTCGTGGTGCTGCGTTTCGGGCTGGACGAGTTCCTGCTCGCTCATGCGCGGGTGCGGTGGATACGTGCGCCGCTGAATGTTTTATTGTTTTTGCGCAACACCTCAAAGCCGCGTGCCGTCCGGCTGCGCCTCGCGCTGGAAAATCTGGGGCCGATCTTTGTAAAATTCGGGCAGGTGTTGTCCACGCGGCGCGATTTGATGCCTGGCGACCTCGCCGATGAGCTCGCCAAACTGCAGGATCAAGTGCCGCCTTTCCCTTCCGCGCAAGCAGTCGCGCTTCTCGAAACCCTGTATCGCAAGCCGTTGCATGAAGTGTTCGGCAGTTTCGACGAATTGCCGGTGGCCAGCGCGTCGGTCGCGCAAGTGCATTTCGCAGAGTTGCCCGATGGCCGCAAAGTTGCCGTGAAAGTGTTGCGCCCAGGCATCACCGGTATCATCGCGCATGATGTCGCCTTGCTGAAAGCGGCGGCCGAACTGATCGAGTGGCTATGGGCAGACGGCCGTCGCCTGAAACCGCGCAAGGTTATCGAGGAATTTGAAAAGCATCTGGCGGACGAACTCGATCTGACGCGCGAAGCGGCCAACGCCAGCCAGTTGAAACGCAATTTTGCCGACTCAAAATTACTGCTGGTTCCGGAAATTTATTGGGATTATTGCAGTACCGAAGTGATGGTGATGGAGCGCATGTACGGCATCCCGGTCAGCCAGGTGAGCGCGCTGCGCGAATCGGGTGTGGATATCCCAAAGCTGGCCGCGAACGGGGTGGAGATTTTTTATACGCAGGTATTCCGCGATGGCTTTTTTCACGCCGACATGCACCCGGGCAATGTTCAAGTTGCGGCGAACGGCCAATATATAGCGCTGGATTTTGGCATCATGGGCACGCTGACCGACGCCGACAAGCATTATCTCGCGCAAAACTTCATCGCATTTTTCCGCCGTGATTACAAACGTGTCGCCGAGGTACACGTTGAGTCCGGTTGGGCTCCCAAAGAAACGCGCATAGACGAACTGGAATCCGCCATTCGTGCGGTGTGCGAGCCGATTTTCGACAAGCCGCTGCGCGAAGTTTCATTCGGACGCGTGCTATTGCGCCTGTTCCAGACCTCGCGCCGCTTCGGCATCGAAGTCCAACCGCAATTGGTATTACTGCAAAAAACACTGCTCAATGTCGAAGGGTTGGGTTTACAACTTGATCCCGAACTGGATTTGTGGAAGACCGCCAAACCATGGCTGGAACGCTGGATGAGCGAGCAGGTGGGCTGGCGCGGCTTCCTTAAAACCTTGCGCACTGAAGCGCCGCACTACGCCACCCTGATCCCGCAACTGCCGCGCCTGCTGCACCGGCGCCTGAATGAGAATCCCTCCGCGCAGATCGAGATCACGTTGCGCGAACTACTGGAACTGCAAAAGCGGAGGAACCAGCTGCTTACATTGGTTGCATTATTGTTGCTGGGGATGTTATTCTGGGCTATCTATAAAGAGACCTTATAAAAGTGGCGCAACCTTCCGCCGCAGCGCAGCTTGAAGCTGCGCGCGCTGCCGCCAGGCCCGGCAAGCGTTATGTCACGGTGCAGGTCAAGTTTGTGCTCACGCTGGCGATCGCATCCGCCTGGGCGGTGCTGTCTTTCTGGATCGCGCAACGTTGGATTACGGAATTAGCCGGATTGA
>JANONV010000226.1:0-1547 GCA_031421015.1 Gallionella sp.
CTAAACCCGCAGTTCATTTACCCCAGAGGCACAGAGAAAATAATAAATTGCCTTTGTGACTAACTGCTAATTAGTCGTCCCTGAAAAACCCCATTTCACGCGGCGACCGGATTCTGCTGAAAAACATTTATACTTTTTTGCTGCACGAGTTGCAGTAACAGACGCCAAATTTGGGCGCACAAAAGCGCCAGCCGGCGCAGAATCTTACGCAGGTTGTGGCCTGCACCGCACAGCAATGCATTGATGGCATCGCCCGCCATTCCTTTGAGGAAGTTTCGGCCCAGACGGCCATCGTTCTTCATGTGGCCGATGACGGGCTCAACCGCATTGCGGCGTTTGAGTTTCTTCTTGATGGCTGGGGTGACACCGCGCCGGGTTCCGGCAATCCACACCTCGCTGTCATTGATACCGTGCCCTTTGTAGCCACGATCCACATACGCTTCTTGCGGCAGTCTTCCGGTTAACCGCTCAACCTGATCCAGCGATGCTTTCAAGGTGTGGCCGTCATAGGGGTTGCCGGGCAGCGATTTCATGCCCACCACAAAACTCTCCCGGCTGGTGCTGACCACACCCACCTTCACGCCAAACTCGTATTTCTTGTGCGCCTTGCCTTTGGCGATGCATTCGGTCTCGGGGGCGTGCATGCTGTACACCTTGTTCTTGTCGTGCCGCTGCTGGGTCAGGATGCGTTTGGCAATCGCCAGCAGTGTGTTCATTCGGGCAGCCTGTACTTCGGGCAGCTTGCGCTCGATATCGCGGATGGTTCTGCCCAGGTAGGTGCGCAACCGGCGTTGCTCACGCCGTGCTCGCGCCGGTTGACGCGCATGGGCATAACGTCCGTTCTTGGCCAAGGCGAGTTTCGATACACGCTCGTAGCTTTGCCGCAGGGGTATGTTTATTCGCTTGGCCGCCCTGACCAGTGCACCTCTGGCTTTGTGGTACAGCCTGGCATCGGTCGGGAAGGCAATCGCCTTCTCTTGCACGGTGGTGTCCACGTTCACCACGGTCAGCGATGCGGCCTTGACGGTCTGGGTCGCCAGTCCTGCCTGAATGGTCAAACCCAACATGAACTCACAACCCACTTCGCCGATGCGCTTGCGGAAGCGCGTCATTTGCGACGGGTCGATGGGTAGGCTGTGCTGGAAGTACAGCGCGCCGCAGAAGTATTGCCAGTAGGGGTTCTCTATCCAGCCCATGACCACTTCTTCATCCGACAGGTCGAAGGCGTGTTTCAGGTAATGCATCCCGACCATGATGCGGGTCGGGATGCCGGGCCGGCCTTCATCCGAGTACAGGCTGCCGAACTGTTCTTCGGCTCGATGCCATTCAATCTGGTCGGCCAATTGGTACAGCGCGTGGCGCTGATTCAGCATCTGATCCAGCCTTAACCGGAACAGGTCTTGCTGCGGGATTTGCTCTTGTTTGCGTGGTTTCATTTTGCAAGGATTCCGTACTCAATGGACGTTATTCTTGCAAATTCTGAACGATCCGGATACCCATGTGAGCAAATATATACGCCATGCTTGAGGGTTATTCAGGGGCGACTA
>JANONV010000227.1:0-3741 GCA_031421015.1 Gallionella sp.
AGGAGGAACTGGGGCTGGATGTGCTGGTGCATGGCGAGGCGGAACGCAACGACATGGTGGAATACTTCGGCGAACAACTGCAAGGTTTCGCCTTCACCGAATTCGGCTGGGTGCAAAGTTACGGCTCGCGTTGCGTGAAGCCGCCGATTATTTACGGTGACATCTCGCGCCCGCGTCCGATGACGGTGGAATGGGCGCAATACGCGCTGTATGCCGTGCTGGTCGTGTTACCGCTGTCGGGCGTGGCGACCCTCATCACCGGCGGCGCGGGGAAAGCCTTGCTGGCGGGGGATGCCAGCCTGTTACCCAAGGAAGCGGATTATGAAAACCTGTTCGCGCGCGAAGTGCATGAAACATTGGTGGCGGTATTGATCGCGCTGGTGGTGCTGCACATACTCGGCGCGCTCAAGCACCAGTTCATTATGAAAGACGGATTGTTAAGCAGGATGTGGTGGCGCAAAAAAGGCTGAAAAGCCTTCGCGGGGGATTTATTCCATTTCCATTTTAATAGTACGTTAATTCGTCGTACCAAGTAACACATGAATCTTCGTAAACCAACCCCCCTCAGTCCCCCCTTGTCAGGGGGGAAGCTTAGCTCCTCCCCTGATTTGCTCCCCCCTGATAAGGGGGGTATGGGGGGGTTGGGAGGCCGGGAGGGGTTGGTTTCAAGATGTTATTCCATTTTCAGATAGAAACGCCCCGTGTGACCCCTTCCCCTTGAAGGGGAGAGAGTTGTGGTCGTTTCTAATTAGAAATGGAATTAAAGGATCAGCGTGTTGTTCAAACAGGTCTGTGCCTGCGCGAGCCTTGCCAGCGTAGGCAATAGATTCAACCCGGTCTCATGTTTCAATTTCAGCGCGTTTTCCTTTAAGTCGTCAAAGGAAATTTCAATCGGATCCCCTGCCGCCGCAAAGGCGATGGCATTGCCGCTCTCGCACGACGGCAACACCAGCGCGCGATCTTCGGACGCTTTGATGATGCGGGCAACTGTCGCCCCGTAGCTGCGGCTACGGGTCAGCAGATTCACCGCGACGATCCCGTCATCGCTCAAACGAGCACGGCAGGCGCAGTAGAATGGAAGCGTCTCCAATGCGCCACAACGCGCATTCTCGTCGTAGCCATCCACCAGGATCAGGTCGAATTGCTTGTTGCTGTTCGGCACATATTCCGCACCGTCGCCAACCACCAGGTTGATGCGCTTGGGGTCTTCCGGGAGCTTGAAGAATTGTCGCGCGGCGGCGACGACGGCAGGCTCGATTTCCACCACGGTAAGATGCGCCAGCGGATAGTGGCGATATAAAAATTTGGTCAGCGAGGCCGCGCCCAATCCGATCTGCAGCACCTTCCTTGGCGCGTCGCGCAGTAACAGCGAGGCCATCATCTCGCGCGTGTATTCCAGTTCCAGATTCCACGGACGAGCGATGCGCATCGCGCCCTGTATCCATTCGGAACCGAAGTGCAGCGTGCGGACGCCAGCTTGTTCGCGGATGTCGATGGGAATGCTCACGTTTTAGCGGGTTATAAACCCCTCCCGGAGCCCCTCGCTTCGCTCTCCCCAACCCCCCACCCCCCTGACAAGGGGGACGGGGGGTTGGGGAGGCCGGGAGGGGTTTGGGGCGAAAAAAATTATTTGCTCCATTGATTCAACAGCCAGCGCGCCCACTCGGTCACGTCGCTTGCAGTCATGCCGATGGTTATGCCTTGTTCGGCCAGCGCATCGCCCGCCGCGCCGTGCAGATGCACCGCCAATAACATCGCATCATCCGCCGTCAGCCGTTGCGCGATGAAGGCGGCGATCATACCGGTGAGCACATCGCCCATGCCCGCGCTGCTCATGCCGGGGTTGCCGGTGTTGTTGATAAACAGCTTGCCGTCGCGGGTGGCGCACAAGCTGCCCGCGCCTTTCAGCACCACGCTGCAGCGCAGTTGCTGCGCCAGTTGTTGCGCCGCCGCAGCGCGATCCGCCTGGATTTCTTTCGGGCTGCAAGCCAATAAGTGCGCCGCTTCGCCTGGATGCGGGGTGATTACGGTGGGCGCGTTTCTGGCGCGCAGGTCGTCTTGCAGATCAGTGTGGCGGGAGAGCAGGGTGAGGGCATCGGCATCCAATACCAGTGCAGTATTAATCTGAACTGCGTGATACAGGATTTTCTGTGCCATATTGTCGTGGCCCATGCCGCAGCCGACCGCCAGTACATTTACATTGGGAAATTGCAGTGCCACTGACGCGCTGTGCAGCATCAGCTCGGGTTGCAGCAGGTCTACGGCGGGCGCGTTCTCGGCCAGCAGCCCGACATGCACGCAACCCGCTCCCAGCTTGAGCGCGGCGCGCGCCGCCAGCAGCGGTGCGCCGATCATGCCGGCGGTGCCGCCGATCATGATGACCGTGCCGAACAGTCCTTTATGGCTGTCGCGCGGGCGCTTCGGCAACAGCCCGGAGACTTGCTTCTGCGTGATGGCTTGAATGCGGTTGCTCATATTTGATCTGCCGATGACAGATGTAGTCCGGTTAATGTAGTGAACGGCGCATAGTATAATCGCGTCACGCATATTATTTCACGGTCATGTCCATGTTTAGAGTCTGTGTCGGCGCCTCAGCGCTGTCCGCCTTTCGTCTGGAAAAGTTGCGCGCCGCACTGAAGGTGTCCGCTCCCAATATCACCCTCGCGGACACGCGCCACTGCTACTTCATCGGGTTGCGCGCCAAGGAATTGAGCAAAGCTCAAACCAGGTTGCTGGACAAGGTATTGGGCATGGACAAGGCGGCGGGCGAGCCTGCGGATGCAGTCCACTGTCAGCGCCTGCTGGTGATTCCGCGTCTCGGCACGATTTCGCCGTGGTCTACCAAGGCCACCGACATCGCGCGGCATTGCGGGCTGTCCGGCGTGCAGCGTATCGAGCGCGGCGTGGCGTATTATCTGAATATCGCTAACGGAAAACCGTTGAGCAAAGCCGATCATGCGGCAGTGTTGCCGCTGCTGCATGATCGCATGACCGAATCGGTATTGAGCGCACTGGACGATGCGGCGGAAAAAATATTCCGGCACGGCGCGCCGCAACCCTTGTCCGGCGTTGACATTCTGCAGGGTGGACGCAAGGCTTTGACCAAAGCCAATCGCGCGATGGGGCTGGCGCTATCTACAGATGAGATCGATTACCTGGTCGAAAATTTCCTGGAATTGAAACGCAACCCCACCGATGTCGAGCTGATGATGTTCGCGCAGGCCAATTCCGAACACTGCCGCCACAAGATCTTCAATGCCGACTGGGTGATCGACGGCGTGGCGCAGGATATTTCGCTGTTCGGCATGATACGCAACACCCACAAAGTCAGCCCGCAAGGCACGGTGGTGGCGTATTCCGATAATTCTTCCGTCATCGAGGGCGCGCGCATCGAGCGTTTTTATCCGCGTGCCGACGGCGGCTATGCGTTCAGCGAAGAACTGACGCATACCCTGATGAAGGTCGAGACGCACAACCATCCCACCGCCATCGCGCCGTTCGCCGGCGCCGCCACCGGTGCGGGCGGCGAGATCCGCGACGAGGGCGCGACCGGCAGCGGCTCCAAGCCCAAGGCCGGGCTGACCGGGTTTTCGGTGTCCAATCTGAACATTCCGGGATTTATTCAACCTTGGGAGCACTATTCCCCTCGCACGCAGGAGGTAGGGTGGATAAGCGAAAGCGCATCCACCAAACCACTGGACCATGCACAAGATGGTGGATGCGCTACGCTTATCCACCCTA
>JANONV010000228.1:0-1892 GCA_031421015.1 Gallionella sp.
CGCTTATCGCCGCAGACCTGGTGCAGCACTACGAACGTCGCCTGGAAGCGATGGACGGCAAGGCAATGGTGGTGTGCATGAGCCGCCGCATTTGTGTGGAGCTCTATAACGCCATTATCAAGCTACGTCCTGACTGGGCCAGTGCCAAGGACGACGATATCGAGGCCGAGAAAAGGCAAGCGTGCGTGGTGAAGATCGTGATGACCGGCAGTGCCGACGATGGTCCCGACTGGCAGCCGCATATCCGCAACAAGCAGCGCCGCCGCGAGTTGGCTACCCGCTTCAAGGACAGCAAAGATCCGTTCCGCATCGTGATCGTGCGCGATATGTGGCTGACCGGCTTCGACGCGCCGTGCCTGCACACGATGTATGCCGACAAGCCGATGCGCAGCCACGGTCTGATGCAGGCCATCGCGCGCGTGAACCGCGTATTCCGCGACAAGCCCGGCGGCTTGATAGTGGATTACCTCGGCCTTGCCGACCAATTAAAACACGCGCTCGCAACTTATACTGAGAGCGGTGGCCAAGGTAGCCCGAGTATCGATACCGCGCAAGCCATCGCGGCGATGCAGGAAAAACACGAGGTCGCTTGCGCCATCATGCACGGCTTCAACTGGGACAAATGGACCACCGGCACGTCTGCCGAACGCCTAGGCCTGATCCCCGCTGGATGGGAGCACGTGTTGCAGCAGGAAGACGGCAGGCAACGTTTCATGCAGGTAGTGACTGACCTCTCCCGCGCCTTTGCGCTGTGTGCCGCAACGGATGAAGCCATCGAATTGCGCGACGATATTGCCTTCTTCCAGGCAATCAAGGCACAGCTCGCGAAGACCTCCGGCACGCAACGCCCACCGGAAGAAATTGACCATGCTATCCGTCAGCTCGTGTCCAAGGCGATCATGACCGATGAAGGCATCATCGATGTTTTCACCGCTGCCGGATTGAAGAAGCCGGACATCAGCATTCTCTCTGACCAATTCCTTGCCGAAGTGCGCGGGTTGAAACACAAGAACGTCGCCGCTGAATTGCTGGCGAAGTTGCTCAAGGATGAGATCAAATTGCGCTCGGTGCGCAACCTGGTGCAGAGCCGCCAGTTCGGCGAGATGCTGAAGAGTACGCTCAACGCTTATCACAACCGCGCCATCGCCACGCAAGAAGTAATTGAGGAACTCATCAAACTGGCCAAGGAAATGGACGCTGCCACCAAACGTGGCAAAGACCTTGGTCTGAACGAAGACGAGATTGCCTTCTACGATGCACTCGCTGCCAACGAAAGTGCGGTGCAAGCGATGGGCAGCGCCGAGTTGAGAGTCATCGCCACCGAGCTTGTAACCCAGGTGCGCAAGAGTGTGACTATCGACTGGACTGTCCGTGAAAGTGCGCGCGCCAGAATCAAAGTGATGGTGAAGCGTATCCTCAAAAAGCATGGCTACCCGCCGGACTTGCAGGAGGAAGCGACGAAAACAGTGTTGGCACAAGCGGAGCTGCTGTCAGCGATATGGTCGGTGGCATGAGCATAGTGGACAGATGCACATCATCAGCAAGACGCTGCTCAAGCGCACGGGTGAACCCGACGACATTGCTAGAACGGTGCTGTTCCTGATCGCCGATGCGCCTTATATTACCGGTCAGATCATCGCGGTGGACGGCGGCCGCAGCGTGAATTTGTAGAGATTGTCATAAACTCCAAAAACCTTTCCGTTATCGGCGGAGGATCTTGCGCGCAACAGCCGGCATGCGATTTCTTGCGTCGGAAGTTTGCTCTTTCTGCGGTTCGGTTTGATGGTAGTATCCCCATTGAAGCTGGCTAGACAGTCGCTGCCTGTTTTTCAGCAATGAAAAGCGGGGAGAGGAAAGTCCGGGCTCCATAGAGCAGGATGCCGGTTAATGGC
>JANONV010000229.1:0-1895 GCA_031421015.1 Gallionella sp.
TGCACCAGCCGTTGATAGCGCTCATCCAGTACCGGCAACTCTGAAGTGATGTTCTTCAAGCCATCCCGCAACTCTTCCTGCTCATCGGTCGCCGCATAAAGTGACAGCGCCTCGGTGAGATGATTGGCCAGCCCGATGTAGTCCACCACATAGCCGCGCATCTTGCCCTTGGCCACCCGGTTCACACGCGCGATGGCCTGTAACAAGGTGTGTTCGCGTATCTTCTTGTCGAGGTACATCACTTGCTCGACAGGCGCATCAAATCCGGTAATCAGCATATCGCAAACAATCAGGAATGCGATGCCCGTCAGCTCCTTGCTCTCATCATCACGGTCGAAAGGCTTGCAGAAGTTCTCAACCGCATTCCATGCCTTGGCCTGCTTGCGAACTTGCGTGACATAGGCCGCCTCATTGGTGCCATCCGAAGAGATCACCACCACCGCTTTCAGAAAAGCAATCTGTGCTATCAACTCCTGATCGAGCGCAGTCTTTAGCCGCTCCCTCTCAAGGCGCTCGGTCAAGGCCGCTTCAATCGCGTTCCGATAGCGTATTGCGGCGAGTTTGGAATGGCACACTACCTGCGCCTTGAAACCGTTGGGCAGGATGTTATCAATGTAGTGGTTGACCAAGTCTCGCGCAATCGCGGCAATGCGTTGCTCCGCTTCCAGAATATCGCCGGTGGCGCCGTACTTCTTTTTAATCGCAAGCAGATCGGCCTCGCTGCGGTCGCGAAACAAATCTTCGAACTTGGTATCGAATTCGTGCTTCTCGTTCAGCGCAGTATCGGCGGTCTTGCCCTCATACAAAATTTGCAGCGTCGCACCATCGTGTACAGCATCCATCAAACGATAAGTGTCGATGTATTCGCCGAAGCGCTTCACCGTCTTCTTCCCGCCATGCCGCTCGGTAATCAGCGGTGTACCGGTGAAGGCGATGCGGGTGGCGTTGGGAAAAGCCTCGAACAGATTGTCGCCGAGGTCGGAGCCTTGCGTGCGGTGCGCCTCGTCTATCATCAGGATGATGCGCTCGGACGTATTTACCACGCCGAACGTGCTGGCCGATGGCATCGCCAGATAAGTGCCCAGCGCCTCGGCCACATGGGGCGTCAGCGTCTCCTTGCGCTCCTGAAACTTGTGCACCATCACCATGTTGATATCTGAACTGTCCGTCGCCAGATGCTTGCGCAATGCCTGGGTGTTCTCGATCACATTCACCTTGCCGCCGATCAGAGCGGCAGTCTCGCCGAGCTGATCTTCCAGATCAACGCGGTCATTCACTAGCAGAATTTTGTAATCGTTCAGATCGCGGGAAGCGCGCAACATGCGCGCCACGAACACCATGGTGAGCGATTTGCCCGACCCCTGCGTATGCCACACCACGCCGCTGCGTTCCATCGGCGTCTTGCCCCGGCGCAAGCGCTCGATGATCTTGCCCGCCGCGCGGAATTGCTGATAGCGCGCCACCACCTTGATGCGCCTGCCGGAGTCGGTATCCATGAACACCGCACAGGTGCGCAACAGGAGCAACAGATTTTGCTTGCCCAGCATGCCCTGAATCAGCCGCTGCTGCGGGTTCAGCTTACCTGAGCTCTCATCGCTTTCTGGCCACAGGGTTTTCCAGGCGTAAAAATGTTCCTCTCCCGATGTCAGGGTGCCATAGTCTGCCTCCGCGCCGCTGCTGCGGATCAGCAACAAGTTGCTGTGAAACAGGCGCGACTCGCCTTCTTTCAAACCCGCCTCCTCTGTCGCCTCGCGCGCATTGCGATAGCGCTGCAATTGCACGAAAGCCTCGTGCATCGGGTTCGCGCATGTCGGGCTACCCAGCTTGCACTCCACCACCGCCAACGGAATGCCGTTCACGAACAGCACAATATCCATAACGATGAACTGCTTCAC
>JANONV010000230.1:0-12602 GCA_031421015.1 Gallionella sp.
CTGAACGCGGCAGCGTTCGCGCCACCACCCATGCGCTGATTTCACCCGCGTCGCATTCTCGTAGCGCCGCTGCGAACGCGTTCAGGCTGGCTCCGCTGGTCATCACATCGTCCACCATGGCAATGCGCTTGCCGGTCAGATCCACATCGCAGCGAAACGCGTTGCGCACGTTTTTGTTGCGCTCCTTCCACGGCAAGGCAGATTGCGGCGGGGTGTCACGCACCCGCCGGCAGCCATTCGCCAGCAGCTTGAGATTCAATTCGCGGGCGATGGCGGCGGCGATCAACAGCGATTGATTGAAGCCGCGTTTGCGCAGTTTGGCGGGATGCAGCGGCATCGGGATCACATAATCGGGCAGCGCGCTTTTATCTATACACTGCGCCAGTTTCCTTGCGAAGGCGTACGCCAGGGCGAGTTGTTCGCCGTATTTCATTGCCTGGATCAACTTGTCGAGCGGGAAGGCATAGCCGAATGCAGCGGTGGTGCGGGTGAATAGCGGCGGCTGTGCCAGGCAGTGCCCGCACACTTCGCCAGCCGGTGCGGGCAAGGCGCAGACCGGGCAATGCGGCGCCTCAAAATAAGGCAGGGCTGCATCGCAAGCCGCGCACCATAAGCCATTCCGGCTCATGCTGCCACACAGCACACAGGGTTGCGCAGGCAAAAACCGCTTGATTCCTGTGCGGATGTTCAGTCTGGCGGTGTATAAAATTGACAAGCTGTCGTCCTTTCCGGGATGATGCGCCGCAGTTTCACTATCATACTCAGTAAAACCGACATGAATACCCAAACAATAGAATTTTTCCGCCCTGTTAAGCAGACCGCCATGCCGCAACGCTGGAGCGTGGCCGAGGTCGAGGCCTTGTTCGAGCTGCCGTTCGCCGACTTGCTGTATCGCGCGCAACAAGTGCATCGGGAACATTTCGATCCGAATGCGGTGCAGCTTTCCACTTTGTTATCCATCAAGACTGGCGGCTGCCCCGAAGATTGCGGCTATTGCCCGCAATCGGCGTTCCATTCCACGGGCGTGGAGAACAGGAAGATGCTGGAGGTGGATGAAGTGGTCAAGGCGGCAAAAGCCGCGCAGCAGAGCGGCGCGGGACGATTTTGCATGGGCGCGGCGTGGCGCGAGCCCAGCGACGAGGATATGGCCGTCGTGGTGGAAATGGTCAAGGCGGTGCGCGGTCTGGGCATGGAAACCTGCGCCACGCTGGGCATGTTGACCGACGCGCAAACCGGGCAACTGCGGGCAGCCGGGCTGGATTACTACAACCATAATCTGGATACCGCGCCGGAATTTTACGGCGACATTATCAGCACGCGCGACTATCAGGACCGGCTGGACACGCTGGAGCGGGTGCGCAAAGCCGGTATGCACGTGTGCAGCGGAGGCATCGTCGGC
Organism: Gallionella sp.; assembly: GCA_031421015.1. Taxonomy (GTDB): domain Bacteria; phylum Pseudomonadota; class Gammaproteobacteria; order Burkholderiales; family Gallionellaceae; genus Gallionella. Next base: position 1,400 of record JANONV010000230.1, read on the forward strand.
ATGGGCGAAAACCTGACGCAGCGCGCCGGCCTGATCGCGCAACTTGCCAACCTCGACCCCTATCCAGAAAGCGTGCCGATCAATAATCTGGTCAAGGTGGAAGGGACGCCGCTCGCGCAAACCGAAGATCTCGACCCACTGGATTTCGTGCGCACCGTCGCCGTGGCGCGCATCACCATGCCGGCCGCGCGTGTGCGGCTGTCGGCGGGACGGCAGCAGATGTCCGATGCGGTGCAGGCGTTGTGCTTCCTGGCCGGTGCGAATTCGATGTTCTATGGCGAGCAATTGCTGACTACCGGCAACCCCGAGGTGGAACGCGATCGCGCACTGCTCGATAAGTTGGGCATGTATCCGTTCGCGGAAAAAATGTAGGGTGGATAAAGCGCCGTCAGGCGCGTATCCACCATGCGACAGGTGGATACGACGCTGCGCGTCTTTTATCCACCCTACCGGGCAATTGCATATCGCGTAACAAACTGCGCTCCTACACACCACGCTACCGATGCCATTTTCTGCACTTCAATCTGAACTGGACGAGCGCGCCGCGCTTGGCCTGCTGCGCCAACGGCACACCCTGCAAGGCCCGCAAGCGCCGCACATCGTAGTGGACGGAAAATCCTATTTGTCATTTTGCAGCAACGACTACCTCGGTCTCGCCAACCATCCGCAGCTCATCGCCGCAGTGCAACAGGGCGCCGCGCAATATGGTGTGGGAGCGGGAGCGGCGCATCTGGTGAGCGGTCACAGTGTCGCGCATCATCAACTGGAACTGGCACTTGCTGCATTCGCCAACAAACCAGCCGCACTGCTGTTCTCAACCGGCTACATGGCGAATCTGGGCGTGGTGCAGGCACTGGTTGGCAAGGGCGATACGGTGTTCGCCGACAAACTCAATCACGCCTCGCTCAACGATGCCATGCTGCTGTCGCGCGCCGCCGTGCAGCGCTATCGCCACAGCGACATGGCGCAACTCGCGCTGCTGCTCGAACAAACAGGAAGCGGGCGCAAACTCATCATCACCGATGCGGTGTTCAGTATGGATGGCGACCTAGCGCCGTTGCCCGAATTGCTGGCGTTATGCGAACAGCATGATGCCTGGCTGCTGGCCGATGACGCGCATGGATTCGGTGTGATAGGCGAACAGGGACGCGGATCGTTGGCGCATTTCGGCATCGCCTCACCACGCATCATTTACATGGCGACGCTGGGCAAAGCGGCGGGTGTGTTCGGCGCGTTTGTCGCAGCGGAGCAGGCGGTGATTGACACCCTCATCAACCATGCGCGCAGTTATGTTTACACCACGGCCACGCCACCCGCTCTGGCGTGCGCCTTGCTGGAAAGTTTGCAATTGATCGGGCAGGGCGATGAGCGCCGCGCACATCTGCAACGATTGATCGCGCAATTGCGTAACGGCTTGAACAATTTGCCGTGGCAGTTAATGCCCTCAACAACGGCGATACAGCCGCTGCTGGTCGGCGATAATCAGGCAGTATCAGATTTGAGCGTGGCATTGCGTGAACGTGGTGTTTGGGTAGCGGCGATACGACCGCCCACTGTTCCACAGGGTTCTGCGCGCTTGCGTATTACCTTATCCGCCGCGCACAGTGTTGCGGATATAACGCAGTTGACGGAGACTTTGCATGAGCTTGCACAGGGATAAGAAATTCGCGCAGCGATTCGTTTGTTCGGCTTCGCCCCCCTCGCTTCGCTCTCCCCGCAGGCGGGAGAGGGTTGGGGAGAGGGAAACGTGCATGGCGGCTTCAACTATAGGAGTGCTAAATGGCCGACTTGCACGTTGATCGCTATGCATATGCAGGAGCGGGCAACAGCGGTGCGCCGCTGTTGCTGATACACGGATGGGGCATGCATGGCGGAATGTGGCGTGGAGTCGCAGAAAAATTGGCACGGCATTTTGATGTGCTGGCGGTGGATTTGCCTGGGCACGGATACAGTGCGGTAAGTAGTAAGCAAGGAGTAGATGTAGGATGGGTTGAGCCCTTCGGCAGCGCTCAGGATAAACTCCGCGATACCCATCATGTGTCAAATGTTGAAGGCGATGGGTATCGCTGCGCTCAACCCATCCTGCGCGATATTGTTGATGCATTATCCGCGCAATTTGATGATCCGCTCGACCTATGCGGATGGTCGCTGGGCGGGCAGGTGGCGCTGCGCTGGGCAATGCGTCATCCGCAACAAGTGCAGCGTCTGATGCTGGTCGCCAGCACACCGTGTTTCGTGCGTCGCGAAGGTTGGAATTGCGCGATGAGTGCGGAACTGTTGCTGGAATTCGGCGCTGCCTTGCAGCAGAATTACGTGTTGGCACTGAAACGTTTCCTGGCATTGCAGCTGCGCGGCGGCGAGCGGGAGCGCGAGATATTGTCCGCTATGCGCGACACATTGTTCAGTCGCGGCGAGCCTGATTTAGAGGCGTTACAGGAGGGACTGGAGATTTTGCGCGACTGCGATTTGCGCAGCGCGCTGCCTTCCATCACCCAGCCCGCGTTGATCGTTGCGGGCGAGCGCGATGCGCTGGTTCCCCTGCAAGCGGCGCAATATATGGCGCAACAAATGCCGTCTGCCGAACTGGTGAGCATAAAAGGCGCGGCGCACGCGCCGTCTCTGTCGCATCCGGATGAATTCGTAAAACACCTGGTAAAGTTTTTGCATGGATAAGTTTTTAATCGACAAACGCCAAGTGCGCCGCGCCTTCAACCGCGCGGCTGAAAACTACGACGCGGCGGCGGTGCTGCAGCGCGAAGTGTGTGCGCGCATGTTGGAGCGGCTCGACTACGTCAAGCTGCAACCCACGCGCATTCTCGATGCGGGCTGCGGTACCGGCTTGGGCACCCGTCAATTGGCGCAACGCTATCCGAATGCGCAGATAGTCGCGCTGGACATCGCCGTCGGCATGTTGCTCGCCGCACGCGGGCGTTCCGGCTGGTGGCAGAAATTGTTCGGCGGCGCAAAACAAATTCAACTGTGCGGCGACGTGGAGGCCTTGCCTCTGGCGGCGAATAGCGTCGAGATGGTGTGGTCGAATCTGACGGTGCAGTGGTGCAACGATCTGCCGGCGGCGTTTGGCGAGTTGCATCGCGTGTTGAAAGTGGAAGGGCTGTTGATGTTCAGCACTTTCGGCCCGGATACGCTGAAGGAATTAAGGCTGGCTTTTAACGGTGTGGATCAGCACAACCATTTCAACCGTTTCGCCGACATGCACGACATCGGCGATATGTTGATCAACAGCGGGTTTGCCGAGCCGGTGATGGACATGGAGTACATTACGCTGACTTACGACGAAGTGCGCGGAGTGTTGCAAGACCTTAAAACGATAGGCGCGCACAACGCCACCGCTGGACGCGGAATGGGTTTGATGGGAAAAAAAGCCTGGGCGCGGTTGTGCGAAAATTACGAGCGACTGCGTAGCAACGGAAAATTACCCGCGACCTTTGAAGTGGTCTATGGACATGCCTGGAAGCCAGAGCCACGCACGACTAAAGAGGGCGCGGCGATTATCAAGACTTCGTTCAAATTGAACAAAACATAAATCCCTCTGTGACTCAAACCCAAACCCCCCAACCCCCCTTGTCAGGGGGGCTACACTGCTCCTCCCTTGATAAGGGGAGGTTGGGAGGGGTTGCTTTTTTTGTCACCGGAACGGATACCAATGTCGGCAAAACACTGATCAGTTGTGCTTTGCTGCACGGTTTTGCCGCTAAGGGCAAACGCGTGGTCGGGATGAAACCGGTAGCGGCGGGTTGTGACGCAGCGGGACAGAATGACGATGTGCTGCAATTGCGTGCTGCAGGCAATGTGGCGGTGAGCTATGGACTCATCAACCCGTATTGTTTCCTGCCGCACATCGCGCCGCATATCGCCGCACAGCTTGCCGGAGTCGAGATTCGATTCTCGCGAATCACGGAGTCCTACCGCGAATTAGCTGCGCAGGCCGACGTGGTGATCGTGGAAGGCGCGGGCGGTTTTCGTGTGCCGCTCAATGCGCAACAGGATAGCGCCGATCTGGTGCAGGAATTGGGATTGCCCATCATCCTGGTGGCGGGCATACGCCTGGGATGTTTGAATCACGCATTGCTCACGGTGGAAGCGATTGCCACACGCGGCTTGACGCTGGCGGGCTGGGTGGCCAATATCATCGAGCCTGACATGGCTATGTGCGAGGAAAACATCGCCGCATTGCAGCAGCGGATCGCCGCGCCGTTGCTGGGCATCGTGCCCTATTTGCGGCACGCGGATGCGCAGGTAGCGGCTGAGCGGCTCAATCTGGAACGTTTGAAGTAATTCCATTTCTCTCGCAAAAGTAAACGAATTTGTAGGGCGGGTTTCACCCGCCATGGCGGGTAAAACCCGCCCTACATTACTGTTTGCTGGGGTATGATTCGTTTCTTCTGGTGGAGTTTTTTGCGGCGGAGATATTTATGCAACTAATTTTTGTAGAAATGTTGGCGGCAGAGCAAGCGGCGCAGTCAATGTGTGCGCAGCTACCCCGCACACCATTTCTGTCTTCCTTCCTCTGTCCTCTGTCTTCCGATCATGGCTGAAGTGAGCGGCGACCTTCCAACCAACAAGCTGTTCGTGTTGCTGCGCGAATCGCGCTGGTTGTTGCTGGTCGCCGGCGCGCTATACATCGCGCTGGTGTTGTACGGCTACGATCACGCAGATCCGGCCTGGTCGCATAGCGCAGTTTCCGCGCACATCAGCAATCCCGGCGGGGTGACGGGGGCATATTTTGCCGACGTGCTGTTTATGCTGTTCGGGCTTTCCGCCTGGTGGTGGGTGGCGTTCATGCTGCAACGCGTGTGGGCGGGTTATCACGATTTGCGTTCCGACAGCATCTTCTGCAAACGGACATTGTGGGTTTCGGTTGCCGGGTTTGCGGTATTGGTGCTGGCCAGCAGCGCGCTCGAAGCGATACGTCTGCATACCCTGAAAGTCATCCTGCCTCAGGCGCCGGGCGGAATGCTCGGCGAGGTGACAGGTGGCGCGCTGACCGGACTGTTCGGCTTTACCGGTGCGACGCTGTTGCTGTTGACCCTGATGGCCACCGGTTTCAGCCTGTTCAGCGGATTGTCCTGGCTACGCTTCGTGGACTGGTTGGGCGCGCTGCTGGAAACCGCCTGGCAGTGGGCGCGCTTTGCTTTGCAGACATACCGCGACCGGCGCATCGGCGCGCAGGCAATGAGCGTGCGAGGCGCAGTCGTCGAAGAAGAAAAGAGGCGCGTCGAGGAGCACCAGCCGATACACATCGAAATGCCGCTGATGGAAGTTATCAAATCAACCCGCGCCAGAGAAGAGAAACAGACAGCGTTGTTCGCCGACATGCCGGACTCGCCGCTGCCGCCGTTGCATTTGCTGGATCAGGCCACACAGCAAGCCGTAGTCGTTTCCGCCGACACGCTGGAATTCACCTCGCGCCTGATCGAGCGCAAGCTGAACGATTTTGGCGTGGAAGTAAAAGTCGTCGCCGCCTACCCCGGCCCGGTGATCACGCGCTACGAGATCGATCCCGCCGTCGGCGTGAAGGGCAGCCAGATCACCAATCTGGTCAAGGATCTGGCGCGCGCCCTGTCGGTGGTGAGCATACGCCTGGTCGAGACGATACCCGGCAAGGCCTACATGGCTTTGGAGCTACCCAACCCGAAACGGCAAGTGGTGCGCCTGTCCGAAATACTCAGCTCGCAGGTGTATGCCGATATGGGCTCGGCGCTGACCATCGCGTTGGGCAAGGATATTTCCGGCAAGCCGGTGGTCGCCGATCTGGCCAGGATGCCGCATGTGCTGGTGGCGGGGACAACCGGTTCGGGCAAGTCGGTGGCGATCAACGCGATGATCCTGAGCCTGCTTTACAAGTCCACACCGCACCAGGTGCGCTTGCTGTTGATCGATCCCAAGATGCTCGAATTGTCGATGTACGAGGGCATTCCGCACCTGCTCGCACCGGTGGTGACGGATATGCGCCAGGCCGCGTCCGGCCTGAATTGGTGCGTGCAGGAAATGGACAGACGCTATCGGCTGATGTCCACGCTCGGCGTGCGCAACATCGCCGGATACAACCAGAAGCTGCGCGATGCCGTGAAGGCCAGGCAACCGCTCACCAACCCGTTCACGCTCACGCCTGACAATCCGGAACCGCTCGAAGAATTGCCGCTGATCGTGGTGTTCATCGATGAACTCGCCGACCTGATGATGGTGGTGGGCAAGAAAATCGAAGAGTTGATCGCGCGTCTGGCGCAAAAAGCGCGCGCTTCCGGCATCCATCTGGTGCTGGCCACGCAGCGGCCTTCAGTGGATGTGATCACCGGACTGATCAAGGCCAACGTGCCGACGCGCGTGGCGTTTCAGGTGTCGAGCAAGATCGATTCGCGCACCATCCTCGACCAGATGGGCGCGGAAGCGCTGTTAGGCCAAGGCGACATGCTGTATCTGCCGCCCGGCAGCGGCTATCCGCAGCGCGTGCACGGCGCGTTCGTGTCCGACCAGGAAGTGCACCGGATCGCCGAATATCTCAAATCGCAAGGTGAGCCGCAGTACATCGACGGCGTGCTGAATTCGCTGGATGAATCGGAAGAGGGCGGCGCAGCGGGAGAGAATCTGGGATCGGAGGCGGATCCGCTCTATGACCAGGCCGTAGAAATCGTCATCAAAAATCGCCGCGCCTCGATCTCGCTGGTGCAACGGCATCTGCGCATCGGCTACAACCGCGCCGCGCGCCTGGTCGAACAGATGGAAGCGGCTGGGATTGTTTCGGCGATGCAGAGCAACGGCAATCGCGAAGTGATCGCGCCGATGCGGCGGGAGTGAGGATCGAGGATTGCGCCAAGGGCGGATGCAACACCCTCCGGGTGCGAGAACCTTTGCAGGGAAAACTCAGACAATCCACTGTCCGACAGGCTGCTAGTACCATGTAACACTTCAATCTTCACAAACCAACCCCTCCAAACCTCCCCTTGTCAGGGGAGGCTTAAACGCTTCCCCCTGATAAGGGGGGACTGAGGGGGGTTGGTTTAAGGTGTTACATGGTACTAGTCATGCGCATCAAGATACAATTCAATGTGGCGTAATAAAGGAGAGCAAACCGTGATTGAGTCCCTGATTATCGAACCAGAAATAAAGTGGCAGTTTCATCAACTGGCCGAGGAAACGCACCGGACAGAATCCGAAATAATCCACCAAGCTCTTACCGGATACCTCGCCGCAGACCATCACTATGTCGAAGTGCTAAAACAAAAAATTGCAGCGGCAGATCGTGGCGAATTCGCCAGCGAAGAAGAAGTCGAAGTTTTTTGCCGAGCGCGGTGAGTAATGGTACTGCGCTGGCTTGATGCGGCGCTCGATGATCTGCGCACGATTCAAGCTGGTGCGCAAGCGTCTGATAAGATGTTAAGCTGGTTTTGATATGATTAACAGCGAGGTGCGGTAATGTCAGGTGTCAGGTACAAAATGTCCAGGCTCATCCCATTTTTTCTTTTTATCGTGCCGGTTGCCGCTCATGCCGGAGCCATCGACAAGCTGAAAACTTTTATCGCTTCCACCCATTCTGCGCAGGCGAATTTCACCCAGGAAGTGCTGGATCAGAGCGGCAAACGCATCCAGCGCGCGTCCGGCGTCATGCAGTTCCAGCGCCCCGGAAAATTCCGCTGGACCTATCAGAAACCCTATGAGCAGCTTATCGTCGGAGATGGCGCGAAATTCTGGTTGTACGATACCGATCTGAATCAGGTGACGGTGAAAAAACTGGATGCGGCTTTGGGCAGCAGTCCCGCCGCATTGCTCTCCGGCAGCAACGAGATCGAGCGCGGCTTTGCCCTCACCGAAGACGGCGATCGGGATGGCCTGGACTGGTTGCTTGCGATACCCAAGGCGCAGGACAGCGGCTTTGAAAAGATACGCATGGCCTTCGACGCGCAAGCCGGCCTGGTCATCATGGAGTTGAACGATACGTTCGGAAACAAGACCGTGCTGAAATTTTCTGCGATGCAGCGCAATCCGAAGATACCTGCACAACAGTTTCATTTCACCCCACCCAAAGGCGCGGATGTGTTGGGCGAATAAACCCCTCCCGGCCTCCCCGTGTCAGGTGTGGAGGTGGTCTCCTCCCCTGACAAGGGGAGGCCGGGAGGGGTTGGTGTTGGTGTGGTTGCACCACCACTAGCCAGATGTCATTCGCTTAACGATATGTCCGCAACCCAAGACAACTTGTTCGACCTCGCCTCTCCCGCCGCCCCGCTCGCTGAACGCCTGCGCCCCAGGCATATAGACGAAGTCATCGGCCAGTCGCATTTGCTGGGCGAGGGCAGACCGCTGCGCCTGGCGTTTCAATCCGGCAAGCTGCATTCGATGATCTTGTGGGAACCGCCCGGGGTGGGCAAGACTACCTTGGCGCGGTTGATGGCCTCGGCGTTCGATGCCGAGTTCGTGCCGCTGTCGGCGGTGCTGTCCGGCGTGAAGGACATCCGTGAAGCCATCGCGCAGGCGCAACAAATTTTGCAGCAGCGCGGTAGGCATACCATCTTGTTCGTGGACGAAGTGCATCGCTTCAACAAGTCGCAGCAAGATGCCTTTCTACCTTTTGTCGAACAGGGTTTGGTGACCTTCATCGGCGCGACCACCGAGAACCCGTCATTCGAGGTGAACAACGCGCTGCTGTCGCGCGCCCAGGTGTATGTGCTGTACGCGCTTTCGGCGGAGGAGTTGGGCGCTTTGTTCGAGCGTGCGCGGCAGGTCGCTTTGCCTGAGTTGGCATTTGCTGACGACGCGCGCGAGCGCATCGTCGGGTATGCCGATGGCGATGCGCGCCGTCTGATCAACGCGCTGGAGCAATTGCAAACCGCCGCCAAAACTGCGGGCGTGAGCAGCATAGACAGCGCGTTCCTCGACAACACGCTGGCGCAAAGCCTGCGCCGTTTCGACAAGGGCGGCGAGGCGTTCTACGACCAGATTTCCGCGCTGCACAAATCGGTGCGCGGTTCCAATCCGGATGCAGCGTTGTACTGGCTGGTGCGCATGCTGGACGGCGGCGCGGACCCGCGCTATCTGGCGCGGCGCATTGTGCGCATGGCGTGGGAAGACATCGGTTTGGCCGATCCGCGCGCCATTCAACTGACGCAGGACGCCGCACAAACCTATGAGCGGCTGGGTTCGCCGGAAGGCGAGCTGGCGCTGGCGCAAGCGGTGCTGTACATGGCCTGCGCGCCCAAGTCGAACGCCGGCTATGTCGCGTATAATGCCGCGCGCGCTTTCGTCGCCCAAGATGGTTCGCGCGAAGTGCCGCTGCATTTGCGCAACGCGCCGACCAAGCTGATGAAACAACTCGATTACGGCAAGGGCTACCGTTATGCGCACGACGAGGCGGACGGCTATGCGGCGGGAGAAAAATATTTCCCCGATGACATGCCGCCGGTGAGTTTTTATCAACCGACCGATCATGGGCTGGAAGCAAAGATCGCGGAAAAACTCGCTCATTTGCGTGAACTGGATGCGGCGGCAAAAAAGAAAATGTAGGTTAGGGCAAAGCCCGTAACCCACCGTTTTGTTTGATGGGTATCGCTGCGCTCAACCCGTCCTACGCAGGCATTATGGATTGAATTTGAGGTTTTCATGTTAGACACACAAACATTACGTAATGATCTGGCTGCAGTAGCAGCACGTTTGGCGACACGCGGTTTTGTGTTGGACACTGAGAAATTCGCGCAACTGGAAGGCGAGCGCAAGCAGATTCAAATCCGCACCCAGGAATTGCAGGCCAGGCGCAACAGTTCGTCCAAATTGATTGGACATGCCAAAGCGAAGGGCGAAGATACCTCGGCGATCATGGCCGAGGTGGCAAATCTGGGCGATGAACTCAAGCAACTGGAAGCGAAGCTGGAGCAGGTGCAGTACGAACTGAATGCGTTTCTTTCCATCATTCCCAATACGCCACACGAGAGCGTACCCTACGGCAGGTCAGATACGGACAACGTCGAAGTACGCAAGGTCGGTACACCGACGAAGTTAGATTTTGAGGCGAAGGATCACGTCAGCATCGGTGAAGGTTTGGGCGGCTTGGATTTCGAGACTGCTGCAAAAATTTCCGGTGCGCGCTTCTCGTTGCTGAGAGGGCCGTTGGCGCGATTGCATCGCGCGCTGGCGCAGTTCATGTTGGATGTGCATACCGATCAACACGGCTACACTGAAGTGTATGTTCCCTATCTGGTAAATGCAGATTCTATGCGTGGCACAGGCCAGTTGCCGAAGTTCGAGGCTGATTTATTTCGCGTTACCACGCGCCTTCCAAATCGGCTAGTGTCAATCGCTTACCCTGAGATTGCACAGTTTGAAGAGGTTGGGGATTTTTACCTGATCCCCACCGCCGAAGTCCCCGTCACCAACATGGTGCGCGACGAGATTGTGCCGCTGGAACAATTGCCGATGAAGTTCGTCGCACACACGCCATGCTTTCGCAGCGAAGCAGGCTCCTACGGGCGCGACACGCGTGGCATGATACGCCAGCATCAATTCGACAAGGTGGAGCTGGTGCAGATGGTGCATCCCGATGAATCCTATGCCGCGCTGGAACAGTTGCTTGGCCATGCCGAAGTCATTTTGCAAAAGTTGGACTTGCCGTATCGCGTAGTGAAACTTTGTACCGGTGATATGGGATTTTCCACCGCGCTGACTTACGACATCGAAGTATGGCTGCCCGCGCAGAACACTTACCGCGAGATTTCTTCGTGCAGCAACTTCGAGGCGTTTCAGGCGCGCAGGATGCAGGCGCGTTTCCGCAATGCGCAGGGCAAGCCGGAATTGCTGCATACGCTGAACGGATCGGGTCTTGCGGTGGGGCGCACGCTGGTGGCAGTGCTGGAAAATTATCAGCAAGCCGACGGCAGTGTGGTGATTCCCGAAGTGCTGCGCCCCTACATGGGCGGGCTGAAAAAACTTGTTTGTTGAAAAGCGTCTGCTGAAAGAACGGCGGTAAACAAGGCGCAATCAGCGCAGCAAGCGTTGCAGCGGCTCAATCAGCCGGTACGAGATTGCCCCTGACGCGGTTGACATCCGGTCGGGTTCCAGCCGCTTGAGCATGTCGTAGTAGCTGCGGATGTTTTCCACCAGAATCACCGCTTCGGCTCCGCGCGCATAACCGTGCTTGACCGTCTTGTAATAGGCAGGCTGGCTCAGCAACGGCATCCACTTCTGCACGTCCAGCCAA
>JANONV010000231.1:0-1677 GCA_031421015.1 Gallionella sp.
GGTATCGATCACCGCCACCACGATGCTGGCCGAGCCGGTGGTGATGTCCCAGGCACCGGGCAAATTGGCGCCGCCCGCGGCCGCTGCGTAAGGCGCCTGCGCGACGTTAGAATGGTAATGCCACTGATCTGCATATCGGGCATCATTCGGGACAAGCAGTGGCCGCATGATGCGGTCCGGTTCAGCGTATTCTACCTGCGGATCGGCGCTCAACCGGCGAGCGATGGCCTCTACCTCGGCTATGGGCATGGGCTGCGGCAGCTTAAACACCTGGGCATCACCGGACATTGCACGGTAATGGGTCAAGCCGATACCGGCCGAAGCGCTCAGGCCGTTCACCTGGGCTGGGCCCACGGTCTGTGCGCGAGTAACCTGCCTGTCGCGGAACTTGACGATCAGGCCGTCAGTGTTATCGGATATAACCGGATTCGGCTGCGCGATCACACTCGCACCACCCGCCCACACGGCTGATGACAGCGCCAACAGCACACCTGTCGACAGAACCAGACCGGCAACCGCACCAATCCCGAACCATTTTTTTATCTGCATGGCTACCCCTGATGAAAATACTGTTGTGTGGGATCAACGCTGCGGCATTGGGTACATGCGTCGATCAGCCTCGGCATACTCAACCCCCGGCCTTTTTGATAATTCATCCACTATACGCTGGAAATGACCGGCATCCACGACGCCTTCGACTTGCAGCACATGTGCGCCCCCAGACATGGGGCGGATGTAAACCAAGACTGCACCGGTATCGCGAGCGAGCTCCTTAAGGTACCCCGGCCGCGCAGGGTCGAGGGCCGGGTCGCTAAATTTGACGATCACCTGAGTCCACAGCTTACTGGGAGCAGGCGCGGCGTGCTGTGCGGGTTCGGCGGCTACCAGTACGTTGGCGCATCCCAAAAGCAACGCCAGACTACCCGAGAAAATGAGCATCATGGGAAACAGACGCCGATCCACGATAGTCGTCGATGCCATGGCTGACTTCCCGCAGCTACGTCATTAATGAGATTAGAAATTGCCCCGGCCCACCAAGCCTGTGACAAAATACCCTACGTGACCGGCGCTTGTTTGGCAAGCCGGCCTTTCAATGCAAGTTTATGATTGATTTACGCGAACCCCATGCCAACCGAGTGCCGGCAACGACACTGATCGGCCAAGCGCACTATTTCCTCTGATGAATAGCAAAAATATCACCCAGCGCGACCTCCAAGTTCTGTGGCACCCCTGCACCCAGATGCGCGACCACGAGGACTACCCCCCGATTCCGATTCGGCGCGGGGAAGGCGTTTGGCTGGAAGACTACGATGGGCGGCGTTATATCGACGCCATCAGCTCCTGGTGGGTGAATTTGTTCGGGCATGCAAACCCGCGCATCAATGCGGCGATTACCGATCAGCTTGGCAAGCTTGAGCATGTCATTCTGGCCGGTTTTACTCACGAACCGATCGTGACGCTCTCCGAGCGGCTGGTGGCGCTGGCGCCGCCGGGGCTGACGCGCTGCTTCTATGCATCGGATGGATCAAGCGCGGTCGAGATCGCGCTCAAAATGAGTTTCCATTACTGGCGTAACCGCGGCGAAGCGCGCACGCGCTTTATTTCACTCAGCAACAGCTTCCACGGCGAGACGCTCGGGGCGCTTTCGGTCGGGGATGTGGCGCTTTACAAGGAAAC
>JANONV010000232.1:0-8429 GCA_031421015.1 Gallionella sp.
GCTCAAGCCCGCGTTGTCGAACGGACAACTGAAATGCATAGGCGCGACCACCTATCAGGAATATCGCGGCATCTTCGAGAAGGATCACGCGTTGTCGCGCCGTTTTCAAAAAGTGGATGTGCCGGAGCCATCGGTGGAAGAAACCATCGCGATCCTGCGCGGTTTGAAGACCCGCTTCGAGGATCATCACAGCGTCAAATACAGCGCGGCGGCGTTGACCAGCGCCGCAGAACTCTCCGCGCGTTTCATCAATGACCGCCATTTGCCTGACAAGGCGATCGACGTGCTGGACGAAGCCGGCGCCGCGCAGCGCATTTTGCCAAAATCGAAACAGAAGAAAGTCATCGGCAAACACGAGATCGAGGAGATCATTGCCAAGATCGCGCGCATTCCGCCGCGCAGCGTTTCTTCCGACGATCGCAACACGCTGAAAACTCTGGATCGCGATTTGAAAGCGGTGGTGTTCGGCCAGAACAAGGCGATAGACACACTGGCCACCGCCATCAAGATGTCGCGCAGCGGTCTCGGCGATCCGCAAAAACCGATCGGCAGCTTTTTATTTTCCGGCCCCACCGGTGTCGGCAAGACCGAGGTGGCGCGCCAACTCGCCTACGCGATGGGCATGCCGCTGCATCGCTTCGACATGTCCGAATACATGGAGCGCCACGCCGTGTCGCGCCTGATCGGCGCACCGCCCGGCTATGTCGGTTTCGACCAGGGCGGGTTGCTCACCGAAGCCATCAGCAAACAGCCGCACTCGGTGCTGTTGCTGGACGAAATCGAAAAAGCGCACCCGGATATTTTCAACATCCTGTTGCAGGTGATGGATCACGGCACGCTCACCGACAACAACGGGCGCAAGGCGGATTTCCGCAACGTGGTCATCATCATGACCACCAACGCGGGCGCCGAAGCGTTGAGCAAGACGCAGATCGGCTTCACCAAAAACTCCGCCTCCGGCGACGAAATGGCGGACATCAAGCGCCTGTTCACACCGGAATTCCGCAACCGCCTGGACGCCATTATCTCCTTCGCGGCGCTGGATCACGAAGTCATCCTGCGCGTGGTGGATAAATTCCTGATGCAGCTTGAGGAGCAGTTGCACGAGAAGAAAGTGGAAGTCGTGTTCACCGACGCGCTCAAGTATCACCTGGCCGAGAACGGCTTCGATCCGCTGATGGGCGCGCGCCCGATGGCGCGCCTGATCCAGGACACGATACGCTCTGCGCTGGCCGACGAACTGCTGTTCGGCAAGCTGGCGAACGGGGGCAAGGTGACAGTCGATGTCGATGCGGACGGCAAAGTCAAACTGGAGTTTGCCGAAGAGGCAGTTCCCGCATAATTAAATCTGGAATGTGTAGGTTAGGCAGCAAGCGTAGGATGGGTTGAGCGCAGCGATACCCATCGTTTCATCCATCAAGACTCGTTGGGTATCGCTGCGCTCAACCCAACCTACACACCGAATGCCACCCCCCACTCAATATCGCGGTAGATTCGCCCCTTCCCCCACCGGGCCCCTGCATTTCGGTTCTTTAATCGCCGCCGTCGGCAGCTATCTCGACGCCAAACATCATCAAGGCAAATGGCTGGTACGCATCGAAGACCTCGACACACCGCGTACCGTCAAGGGCGCTACCGATGAAATTCTCAGCACGCTGGAAGCTTACGGCCTGCACTGGGATGAAGACATCATTTACCAAAGCCAACGCACTGCCGCTTACGAAGCAGTCTTTCATCGGTTAAAAGAAGCCGGCACGATGTACCCCTGCGCATGCAGCCGCAAGGAGATCGCAGATTCGGCGTTGCACGGTATAGACGGAATGATCTACCCAGGGACGTGCCGCGATAGTCTGCCGTCAGGCAAAACCGCACTGGCTTGGCGAGTACGCCCCGATTTGGCTCCCTCTCCCTTGATGGGAGAGGGCTGGGGAGAGGGTGATAATCTGCATGAAAACTCCCTCTCCCCCATCCGGCTCCCCTCGCTACGCTCTCCCCACGAGGGGAGAGAGGTATCCCCCCAATGTCGTAATCGAATTCAACGACGCCCTGCAAGGCCGCATCTCCCAACACCTCGAAAACGAGATCGGCGATTTTGTGGTAAAGCGTGCCGATGGACTTTTTGCCTATCAACTCGCAGTGGTGGTGGATGATGCCGCACAAGGGATCACCGATGTGGTGCGCGGAGCTGACCTGCTCTACTCCACCCCGCACCAGATTTATTTGCAACGACTGCTGGGGTTGTCCACCCCAGCCTACATGCACCTGCCGGTTACGGTGAATGCGCAAGGCGAGAAGCTCGGCAAACAAACCTTTGCCCAGCCTGTCGGCAAGCACAATGAAGCCGCCACTTTGTTCGATGCACTGGTGTTCCTGCGTCAGCAACCGCCGACGGAATTACGGCTCAACAAGGTTGAACAAATCATGGCTTGGGCAATCGCGAACTGGCGTCCAGATGCAATGTTGGGTATGCTCAGCGCACCACAGCCTTGTGACAGCGCATTCATGGCAGTTTTTTCTTTTCCTGAGGAGCCGACTTGTGATCGCCCAGCTTAATCAATTATTGAAATCAACCCTGGGCGAAGCTTTGGGCATCGAAGCCATTGAGTGTACCGAAGGGAGATTCGTCGCCACCATGCCTGTGGATCACAGAACACATCAGGTTGTGGGCTTGTTACATGGCGGGGCATCAGTAGCGCTGGCTGAAACGATTGCCAGCCTGGGGGGTTACTACCTCGTTGCACCTGATGGCCTCGCCGTGGTCGGCCAGGAAATAAACGCAAATCATTTGCGCCCTGTGACCAAAGGCAAGGTCAGGGGCGTGGGAGAAATAATTTTTCGCGGCAAACGCTCTCAAGTGTGGGGGGTTTCTATTTTTGACGAGGCCGAGCGACTGATTTGCATTTCACGATGCACCCTTGCCGTCATCGAAAATATCAACGATGACCCACTACGAAGATTGTTTACAAGTCAGCGCGGCAAGCAATAGCCAAAATTCAGGTCTGCAACGAAACCTTCTGCACCACATCTGCAATGCGCTGCGCGGATTGCTCGACCAACTGCCGGTCTTCGCCTTCCACCATCACGCGCAGCAACGGCTCGGTGCCGGACGGGCGCAGCAGCACGCGGCCTTTGCCATTCAGTGTTTGCTCGACATCAACCACCGCCGCTTTGACTTTGTCGTGACCGAGGCAATCAACGCCCTTATTCACTTTCACATTAATGAGCACTTGCGGATACATCTGCAAATCGCGCGTCGCCTCTTCCAGGGTTTGCTTGTTCACGCGCAATGCGTGCAGCACTTGCAATGCGGAGATGATGCCGTCGCCGGTGCTGTGCTTGTCCAGACAGATGATATGGCCGGAATTCTCGCCGCCGAGCTGCCAGCCTTGTTGCTGCAATAATTCCATCACGTAGCGATCGCCGACCTTGGCGCGCTTGAACGGGATGCCTAGCTTCTGCATCGCGTGCTCGAACGCCAGGTTGGTCATCAAGGTGCCAACCACACCGCCGTGCAGTTTTCCTTGAGCCTGGCGATGTTTGGCGATCACATACAGCAACTGGTCGCCGTCGTAGAGTTTCCCCGCGCTGTCCACCATCACCAGACGGTCGCCATCGCCGTCCAGGGCGATACCGATATCCGCATGATGCTCGACCACCGCCTTGCGCAAATTATCCGGCGCGGTCGCACCGTAGCCGTCGTTGATGTTCTTGCCGTCCGGCAGCGCGCCGATGGCGATGACATCGGCGCCGAGTTCGTGGAACACGTGGCGAGCGATGTGGTAAGTCGCGCCGTGCGCGCTGTCCACCACGATCTTCATGCCACGCAGGTCCAACTCGGCGGGAAAGGTGCTCTTGCAGAATTCGATATAACGGCCGACCGCATCGTCGATGCGCTTGGCTTTGCCCAACCCTTCCGAAGCATTGGTTTGCATCGGTTCATCTAATGCCGCTTCAATGGCGCGCTCGGTTTCGTCCGGCAACTTGGCGCCGTGGGCGGAGAAAAATTTGATGCCGTTGTCGTCGAACGGATTATGCGATGCGGATATCACGATGCCGACCTGCAGGCGCAACGCGCGGGTCAGATAAGCCACCGCCGGTGTCGGCACCGGCCCGGCCAGATACACGTCAATGCCCGCCGCGATCAAACCGGCTTCCAGAGCCGATTCCAGCATGTAGCCGGAGATGCGCGTGTCCTTGCCGATCAACACGCCGGTGCGTTCGCTCCCGCCACTCGCCAGCACCTTGCCGGCCGCATAGCCCAGGTGCATGACGAATTGCGGCGTGATGGGGTGTTCGCCCACCCGCCCGCGCACTCCGTCGGTACCGAAATATTTTTTGCTCATTTCATTTGCCCCGTTATTAATACGTAGGGGCGCGATTCATCGCGCCCTGAATCTCGCTCCAT
The DNA here is from genome assembly GCA_031421015.1 of Gallionella sp. Lineage (GTDB taxonomy): Bacteria > Pseudomonadota > Gammaproteobacteria > Burkholderiales > Gallionellaceae > Gallionella. The sequence goes on from JANONV010000232.1 coordinate 4,406, forward strand.
CGTTAAAACCGGGCGCGATGAATCGCGCCGCTACGATAAACCCGCGCGATTCACCGCATTCCAAACCTTCAACGCATCCACCGTCGCGCGCACATCATGCACGCGCACGATTTTCGCGCCGTGCTGCACCGCGATCAACGCGGCCGCGATGCTGGCCGGCAGACGCTGCGCTACATCTTGTCCGGTCAGCGCGCCTAACATGGACTTGCGCGACAGGCCGGCCAATACCGGCACACCCAGCTCAGTCAGTTTTTTCAACTCGCGCAGCAGTGTGAGATTATGCTCCAATGTCTTGCCAAAACCAAAGCCCGGATCGATCACGATGCGCTTGCGTTGAATGCCGGCGGATTCGGCAGCCGCGATGCGCTCCCTTAGAAACGCGCTGACTTCAGTCACTACATTTTGATAATGAGGCTGCGCCTGCATGGTTTGCGGGTCGCCCTGCTTGTGCATCAGACACACGGCGGCATTGCCGGCGGCAACCGCATTCATGGCTGCGGCATCTTGCAGCGCGTTGATGTCGTTCACCATCTGCACACCGGCAGCGATCGCCGCCTGCATCACTTCCGGCTTGCGGGTATCGATTGAAATTGGTATGGGGGAAATCGGCATAGCTGCGCCGAGCAATCCTTCGATGACGGGTAATACACGATCCAGTTCCTCTTGAACGCTGACCGGTTGCGCGCCCGGACGGGTGGACTCGCCGCCGATGTCGAGCATATCCGCGCCCTCGGCAATGAGTTGCCGGGCATGTGCCAATGCGGCGCCGCGTTGCAAATGCCGGCCGCCATCGGAAAACGAATCGGGTGTGATATTGACGATGCCCATGACCAGAGGCCGGGACAGGTCAAGTTGGAAGTTGCCGCAAAGAAACATGAAAGGACCGAGGACTGAGGACCGAGGACTGAGGACTGAGGGCTTAAGGGCGGAGTGGTTTTACTCAGTCCTCGGCACTCAGCACTCAGTCCCCGTTTTTAAGTTCCTTGAGCAGGTTGCGTAGGCGCAGTGGCCGCCGCAGTCGGCGCCTGATCTTGCGGCGGCTGCGAGGCCTTGCTGCTCTGGGTCGGCTTGGGCGGACGCGGGGGGTTACCGGCCATGATGTCGTCGATCTGCTCGGTATCCAGGGTTTCCAGTTCCAGCAAAGCCTTGGCCATCGCCTCGACCTTGTCGCGATTGGCCTCGATCAAACCACGCGCCAGCGCGTATTGCTGATCGATGATGCGGCGAATCTCGGCGTCCACTTGCTGCATGGTCGCTTCGGAAATATTCTTGTGTGTGGTGATCGAACGCCCCAAAAATACCTCGCCCTCGTTTTCGCCATATACCATGGTTCCCAGCGCGTCCGACATGCCCCATTGAGTCACCATGAGGCGTGCCATTCCTGTTGCACGTTCGAAATCATTGGAAGCGCCGGTGGTCATCTGGTGCATGAAGATCTCTTCGGCGATCCGTCCGCCGAACAGCACGGCGATGCTATCCAGGATGCGATTCTTGTCCAGGCTGTAGCGGTCTTCCGCCGGTAACTGCATGGTCAAGCCCAGCGCACGGCCGCGCGGGATGATGGTCACTTTGTGCACCGGATCGGTCTTCGGCAACAGCTTGGCGACCACCGTATGTCCCGACTCGTGATAGGCGGTGTTGCGCCGCTCTGCTTCCGGCATCACCATGGAGCGGCGTTCCGCACCCATCATGATCTTGTCCTTGGCCGACTCGAAATCATCCATCTCGACAAAACGCTTGGCGCGACGCGCCGCGAACAAGGCGGCTTCGTTGACCAGATTCGCCAGGTCCGCACCGGACATGCCGGGCGTGCCGCGCGCCAGAATATCGACCTTCACGTCGGGTGCTGCCGGCACTTTGCGCATATGTACCATCAGAATCTGTTCGCGGCCGCGAATGTCCGGCAGCGGCACAACCACTTGACGATCGAAGCGGCCCGGGCGCAACAGCGCGGGGTCCAGCACATCGGGCCGGTTGGTCGCGGCGATCACGATCACGCCGCTGGCGCCTTCGAAGCCGTCCATTTCCACCAGCAATGCATTCAGGGTCTGTTCGCGCTCGTCGTTGCCGCCGCCTAGGCCTGCGCCTCGTTGCCGGCCCACCGCGTCGATTTCATCGATGAACACGATGCACGGCGCCTGCTTCTTGGCCTGCTCGAACATGTCGCGCACGCGCGCGGCGCCGACGCCGACAAACATTTCCACGAAATCGGAACCGGAGATCGAAAAGAACGGCACCTTGGCTTCGCCGGCAATCGCTTTCGCCAGCAGCGTCTTGCCGGTGCCGGGATTACCCACCAGCAACACGCCGCGCGGAATACGCCCGCCGAGATTCTGGAACTTGGACGGGTCGCGCAGGAAATCAACCAGCTCGGACACTTCTTCCTTGGCTTCGTCGCAGCCCGCCACATCGGCGAATGTGTAGCGTTCCTTGCTTTCATCCAGCTGGCGCGCGCGCGACTTGCCGAACGAGAACGCGCCGCCCTTGCCGCCGCCCTGCATCTGGCGCATGAAGAATATCCACACGCCGATCAGCAAGATCATCGGGAACCACGAAATGAAAATATTCATCAGGAAGGAAGGTTCTTCTTCCGGCTTGGCTTCGATGCTCACGCCGTTTTGCAGCAGATCGGAGACCATCCATATATCGTTCGGCGCGTAGCTGGTGATCCGCCTGCCATCGGCAGTCGTCGCCTTCAGGGTGCGCCCCTCGATGAGCACTTTGGTGATATTTCCCTGCTTCACTTCTTCGAGAAATTGAGAATAGCTGAGCTGCGCCTGTGCTGTCTGCTGCTGGCGGGTGGTGAATTGGTTGAACACGGTCATCAGCACCAGGGCGACGACCATCCAGATTGCAATACTTTTAAAGTTGTTCAAAATTACTCCTTAAATCGACGCGCTCCATGATTGATCGGCTGTCGAGGTTGGTCATTAGACTATGTATTGCCTGATTACTCAAGAGCACCCTATGTTGGCCGGGCGCAGCCCACCCTACAGTTTTCCGGTTGCCAGCAAATACAGCTCACTGCTCCGGTCACGCGAGGCCTTGGGCTTGCGCGTCACCACCCTGGCAAAACGACTGCGCATCAGCTTGTGAAATTCCTCGAAACCCGCGCCCTGAAAAACCTTTACGAGAAAGCTGCCTTCCGGCTTCAGGTGTTCGAGCGCGAATTCCATCGCCAGTTCCGCAAGATTCAGCGCGCGCGCCTGATCGGCCGACGCCACACCGCTGATATTGGGTGCCATATCGGAAATTACAAGCCCGACCGGCTTGCCTTGCAGCAAATCTTCCAGTTGCTTCAACACCGCGTCTTCGCGGAAATCACCTTGAATGAAATCCACGCCGGCCAACGGATCCAGCGGCAACAAATCCAGCGCGACCACCTTTCCGCCACGCCCTACCCTGGCAACCGCGACCTGCGACCAACCGCCCGGTGTCGCGCCCAAGTCCACCACGACTGTGCCGGGCTTGAGCAGACGATCTTTGGCATCAATCTCCAGCAGCTTGTAAGCGGCGCGCGAGCGATAGCCCTGTTTCTGCGCAAGCTGCACAAAAGGATCGCTGACATGCTCGTGCATCCATTGTTTGCTGGTTTTGGAAGGCTTCATCGTTTAGAATCCAGCCTTATTCAAAAAGGCCATTATGTTATCCCTTACCGTATCCGAACGCCGCGACCTCAAAGCCCGCGCCCATCCTCTCAGTCCTACGGTGATCATAGGCAATGCGGGTTTGACTGAACCGGTGTTGAAAGAAATCGCCGCCAGCCTGAAAATCCACGAGTTGATCAAGATACGCGTGATGAACGACGAACGCGCGCAACGTGAAATGATGCTGGAGGCCATTTGCGACCGGCTCAACGCGGCGCCGGTGCAGCACATTGGAAAAGTTCTGGTGGTCTATCAACCCAACCCGGATGCGCACAAAATAGAACTCAAAACAATGCCGCGTCACAAAGGCAAGAAGCCGCTGACCAAGAAGCAGTTGGGGAATCGCGGCTGAAAACCAACCCCTCCCGGCCTCCCCT
>JANONV010000233.1:0-4914 GCA_031421015.1 Gallionella sp.
CTATTTTGCGCGGAACACAATGCGCGCTTTGCTCAAATCATATGGCGTCAACTCCACTGTCACCTTGTCGCCTGGCAGAATACGAATATAGTGCATACGCATTTTTCCGGAGATGTGACCCAGTACCACATGACCATTCTCCAGTTTGATTCGGAACGTTGCATTGGGCAGCGACTCTTCTACTTCGCCCGCCATCTGAATCACATCTTCTTTAGACATCAGCGTGTGAACCCGCCTTTGAAATTGGCTTTCTTCAGCAGGCTTTCATACTGGTGCGTCATCAGATAAGACTGCACCTGCGCCATGAAGTCCATCGTAACGATCACCAGAATCAACAGCGATGTGCCGCCAAAGTAAAACGGCACATTCCACTTCACCACCAGAAATTCCGGCAGCAAACACACCAGGGTGATATATACCGCACCGACCATAGTCAACCGCAACATGATCTTTTCAACGTACTGCGCAGTCTGCTCGCCGGGACGGATGCCGGGCAGAAACGCACCGCTCTTCTTCAGGTTCTCAGCCGTTTCCATCGGACTGAACACCAGCGCCGTGTAGAAGAAACAGAAAAAGAAGATCGATGCGGCATACGTCAATACATAAATCGGCTGGCCGGGAGACAGCTTCTCGCTGATGTCCTTCAACCAACCCATGCCCTGCCCGCTACCAAACCAGCCCGCAATCGTCGCGGGGAACAGAATGATACTGGAGGCAAAAATCGGCGGGATCACACCGGCCATGTTCAATTTTAAAGGCAAATGGGAGCTTTGTCCGCCATATACCTTATTTCCCACTTGCCGCTTGGCATAATTCACCAAAATCTTGCGCTGGCCGCGCTCAACGAACACCACCAAAGCCGTCACGGCAATCGCGCCGAAGAACAGCAACAACACCAGCGGGATGGAAAAGGCTCCAGTCCGCGTCAATTCCAAAGTGCCGCCGATCGCGCTCGGCAAACCCGCTGCGATACCCGCAAAAATAATCAGAGAAATACCGTTACCCAAGCCGCGCTCGGTAATCTGCTCGCCCAGCCACATCAGGAACATCGTACCGGTCACCAGAGTAATCATCGTGGTCATCTGGAACATTCCACCCGGATTAAGTACCAATCCGGGTTGTGCCTGCAACGCCACCGAGATACCAAACGACTGGAATACCGCCAAGACCAACGTGCCATAACGGGTGTACTGCGTAATCTTGCGGCGGCCGGCTTCGCCTTCTTTTTTCAATTTTTCGAGATGCGGGACCGCATGCGTGGCCAGTTGCATGATGATAGACGCGGAAATGTACGGCATGATGCCCAGCGCAAGAATGGTAAAGCGCTCCAGCGCGCCGCCCGAGAACATGTTGAACATGCCCAAAATGCCGTCTTTTTGCGACTTGAATAAATCCGCCAATACCATCGGGTCGATACCCGGCACCGGGATATGCGCACCGATACGAAACACCACCAACGCACCCAACAAAAACCACAGACGCTGGCTTAAATCACCATACTTACCTTTGGCTGCAACAGTGGCTACTGTACTCACTGACTGACCTTACTCAGCGATGCTGCCGCCAGCGGCTTCGATCGCTGTGCGGGCACCTTTGGTTGTCAGCAAACCTTGCAGCTTTACCGCACGGGTGATTTCGCCGCACAGAATAACCTTCACTGTCTTCGCACCGGGATGAACAATGCCGGCTTGCTTGAGCGCCAATAAATCAATACTGTCGATCGGTAACTTTTGCAAATCGGACAAACGCACCTGCGCGGTGTCGTTGCGTGTCAGCGAAACAAAACCGCGCTTGGGCAAACGGCGTTGCAGCGGCATCTGACCGCCCTCGAAGCCGACCTTATGAAAACCGCCGGAACGGGATTTTTGTCCCTTGTGACCGCGACCGGCGGTCTTGCCCAAACCGGAACCGATACCGCGACCAACACGACGCTTGGCGTGCTTGGCACCCGGTGCAGGCTGAATATTATTGAGTTGCATTTTTTATGCCTCGCACTTGACCATGTAAAACACTTTGTTGATCATGCCGCGCACGCAAGGAGTGTCCTCCAGTTGCACGGTGTGGTTGATACGGCGCAGACCCAAACCGCGTATGGTGTCGCGGTGAGATTGCTTGGTGCCGATCAGACTTTTGATCTGCGTGACTTTTAAAGTTTTGGTTGTTGCTTTAGCTTTGGTCATGATTTACCCCAAAATCTCTTCAATATTTTTGCCGCGCTTGGCCGCGATCTCGGATGGCGAATTCATCGCTTTCAGGCCGTTCAGTGTGGCACGCACCACGTTGTACGGGTTGCTCGATCCAAGACACTTGGCTAATACGTCGCGCACACCGACCGCCTCGAACACCGCGCGCATCGCGCCGCCGGCGATGATGCCGGTACCTTCGGACGCCGGCTGCATCAAAACTTTTGCTGCACCATGCTTGCCGATCACGGTGTGGTGCAAGGTGCCGTTCTTCAGGCTGATCTTGGCCAGATTGCGGCGCGCTTCATCCATCGCCTTTTGCACGGCAACCGGAACTTCCTTGGACTTGCCTTTGCCCATCGCCACGCGACCATCGCCATCACCGACCACGGTGAGAGCGGCGAAACCCATGATGCGGCCACCCTTGACCACCTTGGTAACGCGGTTCACGGAGATCATCTTTTCGATCAGACCGTCATCACGCTTTTCCTGTTGCTGCATTTTTCCTTGCGGCTTAGCCATCGCTCAACTCCAATTAGAACTGCAGGCCATGTTCGCGCGCGGCTTCAGCCAGCGCCTTGACACGACCATGATATCGATTACCGGAACGGTCGAACGCCACCTGGGTGATGCCCGCGCTCTTCGCCTTTTCGGCGATACGCTTGCCCACCATAGCCGCAGCAGCCTTGTTGCCGCCATTCGCCAATGCCTTGCGAACCTCCGCCTCGACGCTGGATGCGCTGGCCAGCACTTTGTCGCCACTGGCGGAAATCACTTGGGCATAGATGTGACAATTAGTGCGATTTATCGCCAAACGAACCGATTTTTTTTCAGCAATGCGAGCACGGGTTTTGCGTGCTCTGCGCTGACGCGCTTCTTTTTTGATCAACATATCCGCCTCGATTATTTCTGCCTTGGTTATTTCTTTTTGGTTTCTTTCAAAATCACCACTTCATCGCTATAGCGCACACCCTTGCCTTTATATGGCTCAGGCTCGCGGAAAGCACGGATTTCGGCGGCAACCTGCCCGATTTGCTGCTTGCTGGAACCCTTAAGCACGATTTCAGTTTGAGTCGGCGTTTCGACCTTCACGCCAGCCGGCATCTTGTAAGAAACCGGATGGGAATAACCCAAAGTCAGATTCAAGGTATCGCCGGCAGCCTGTGCGCGATAGCCCACACCGACCAGAGTCAGCTTGCGCTCAAAACCTTTGCTCACGCCCAGCATCATGTTCGCCAGCAACGCGCGGATCGTGCCGGACATCGCATTGGCTTGCATGGAGTCGTTCTGCGCCTTGCACAGCAGACTGTCACCCTCGCGCACCACGCTCACATCGCCAGACATGGCTTGCTTCAAAACACCCAACGGGCCCTTTATCGAAATTTCATTTGCCGCCACAGCGACTTCAACACCTTTAGGCACTACGACAGGATTCTTGGCAACTCTAGACATATTTACCTCGCTACGCGACGACGCACAGCACTTCACCGCCAATACCGTTGGCGCGCGCTTTGCGATCGGTCATCAAACCTTTGGAAGTGGACACGATGGCGATACCCAGGCCGTTCATCACCTTGGGAAGGTCATCGAAACCCTTGTAAATACGCAGTCCGGGACGGCTGATACGCTGGATCTTTTCGATCACCGGACGACCGCTGTAATATTTCAGGCCGATTTCCAGCGTGGCTTTGCCGCCTTCGCCTGCGACGACACTGAATCCGTCCACATAACCTTCGTCTTTCAGCAGCTCGGCGATAGCCACCTTCAACTTCGAGGAAGGCATCGCTACTATGGTTTTTTCCGCCATCTGCGCATTGCGTATGCGCGTCAACATGTCGGAGATCGGGTCACTCATACTCATAATGGATACCTCATGGATTCTCCTACCAGCTGGCCTTGACAATGCCGGGAATTTCACCGCGCATCGCGAATTCACGCACCTTGATACGCCCCAAACCGAACTTCCTGAAAGTGCCGCGCGGGCGGCCTGTCAATGCACAGCGATTGCGCAGACGCACCGGACTGGAGTTGCGCGGCAACGCCTGCAGCTTCAGGCGCGCGGCAGCGCGCTCTTCATCGCTTAATTTGGTATTTTGAATTGCCTCGTTCAGCAACGCGCGCCTGGCCGCGAACTTCGCAACCATTTCACGGCGATTTTTCTCACGGTTGATTACTGCCATCTTAGCCATTAGTTATCCCTCATTTCTTGCCCCTACTTCTTGATCGGGAGTTTGAACGCCATCAGAAGAGCCTTGGCTTCCTGGTCCGTTTTTGCGGAGGTGGTGATAGTGATATTCATACCACGCAACGCATCGATCTTTTCGTACTCGATTTCCGGAAAAATGATCTGCTCCTTCACGCCCATGTTGTAGTTGCCACGTCCGTCAAAAGACTTGCCGGAGATGCCGCGGAAATCGCGAATCCGCGGGATCGCCACGGAGATCAACCGATCCAGAAATTCATACATGCGCTGCTTGCGCAACGTCACTTTACAGCCGACCGGATAACCCTCGCGTATCTTGAATCCCGCGATGGACTTCTTGGACATCGTGACGACCGGCTTCTGCCCGGCGATCTTCTGCATGTCGCCAACCGCAAAATCCATCACCTTCTTGTCCGCTACCGCTTCGCCGACACCCATGTTCAGGGTGATCTTCTCGATGCGCGGCACTTCCATGATGGACTTGTAGCCGAACTGCTTCATCAGGTCTTTGGCGACCGTGTCTTTGTA
>JANONV010000234.1:0-3700 GCA_031421015.1 Gallionella sp.
ACGACATCACGCAACTCAATGAGACCGGACTGCAATCGCCCATCGTGAAGAACCTGCACCAGGACGCATTGAAGACCATCATCGAACGCACCGGCGCGCAGAACGGCGACATCATCTTTTTCGGCGCGGACAAGGAAAAAATTGTCAACGATGCGCTCGGCGCATTGCGCGGCAAGATCGGCCACGACAAGGGTTACACCAACGGCAAGACATGGATGCCGCTATGGGTAGTGGATTTCCCGATGTTCGAGTACGACGAGGAAAACCAGCGTTGGACGGCCTGCCATCATCCGTTCACCGCGCCCAAGGACGAACACCTCGCGCTGCTGGAAAGCGATCCGGGCAAGTGTCTGGCCAAGGCCTACGACCTGGTCTTGAACGGCTCGGAGATCGGCGGCGGCTCGGTGCGTATTCATCAGGAAAAAGCGCAATCGCAAGTGTTCCGCGCGCTCAACATCGGCGCGGAAGAAGCGCAGCTCAAATTCGGCTTTCTGCTCGACGCGCTGCAATACGGCGCACCGCCGCACGGCGGGCTGGCGTTCGGGTTGGACCGCATCGTGGCAATGATGACCGGTTCGGAATCCATTCGTGACGTAATCGCCTTCCCCAAAACGCAGCGCGCGCAATGCCTGCTGACCCAGGCGCCGAGCGCAGTGGACGAGCGGCAGTTGCGCGATTTGCATATTCGGTTGCGCCAGCAAGTGACAACCACGACCGAAGTGACCAAGGAATAATCGTGTTGCGTTTGAAGTGGATAGTGTTGGCGGCAATGTTGTGGTTGCCGCAGGCACAGGCTGGACAGCCTGTGCCGGACGGTCTGCCAGTCATCGCGGCGGCAGACTTGCCAGCCGAGGCGCGCGACACCTTGCGCGCCATCAAGCAGGGCGGGCCGTTCGCTTATGAGCGCGACGGCGCGGTGTTCAGCAATTTTGAGCGCATATTGCCAAAGCATCCGCGCGGTTACTATCATGAATACACCGTCAAAACACCCGGCGCGCGTAATCGCGGCGCGCGCCGTATCGTGTGCGGCCCGCTGCCGGAGTGTTATTACAGCGCAGATCATTACCAAACTTTTAAACGCATTCGGGAGTAGCAATGAACTTGCTGGCACAACAACTGAACAACCCGGAAGCGGCGGGCAGTTATTCGCTGCAATGCGGCGTGGACGAGTTGCGCAACGCGACCAACGAAGCCGGCTTCGCGTGGTTCGATGCCGATCTGAAGGGCGTCAAAGGCAAGCAGAATCTGCTCGATACCCTGGCGCGCGCAGCCGGCTTTCCGCCCGAGTTCGGCGCGAATTGGGATGCCTTGGCCGATGCGCTGTGCGACCTGTCGTGGCATGACGCAAACGGCTATGTGCTGCTGTTGCGCAACGCCAGCGACACGCTCGGCCTTTCCGCCAACGACAGGGAAATCGCGCAGGACATCTTTGCCGATACGGTGGTGTATTGGCGGCAGCGCAACAAGGCGTTCTGGATATTTTTTTCCTAGATGGCAGGTAACAAACAGCCGGTCTCAGTACTGGTGGTGATCCACACCACTCCTTCGCCCTTCGATACCTCAGGAGGCTCAGGACAGGCTCAGGACATGAAGGTGCTGTTGCTTGAACGCGCCGATCATCCCGGCTATTGGCAGTCTGTCACCGGCAGTTGTGAGGCCGGTGAAACGCTGCTTGAGACAGCGCTGCGCGAGGTGCGTGAAGAAACCGGGCTGGACGCGCGCCGCTATCCGCTCAGCGATTGGCAGTCGCAAAATATTTATGAGATTTACCCGCACTGGCGATACCGCTATCCTCCCAATATTACGCACAACACCGAGCATGTGTTCGGCTTGCAACTGCCGCATCCGGCTGCTGTCCAACTCGAGCCGCGCGAGCATTTGAATTATCAGTGGCTGGCGTGGCAGGATGCCGCAGAAAAAGTTTTTTCACCGAGCAATCGCGCCGCGATACTGGAGCTGCCGGAAAGGAACGCCCCCTCGCAAGCTCTCCCCCCCTAACCCCCCTTTGCACCCGTAAAGGGTACGCCGGTGGGTACCCCGCTGCTACGCAGCGACCCTTCCGCAGTCAAAGTGGGGGACTGTTTAGCCCCCTTTGGAAAAGGGGGCAGCGAACAAGGTAAGCGGGGGATTTACACCGTAGTCAGAAATTAGGGCTACAGACGGAGCAACGCCGTATTGGTAGGGTGGATGCGCTACGCTTATCCACCCTACAGGTGTCGTCTTAATTTCTGACTGCTGAGTAACGAAGTGAGCGGGGGATTTGATTTCACCGTGAACCAAAGGAAAAAGATGCAAGAAAAAATTATCCCATATGCCTATGAACACCCCGGCTCTCCAACATCTGTTGCGTGGGCCAGTGTTCCACGCGAACCAAGCGCAGCGGAAAAACCGGAGTTGATCGCGCGCATCAAGCGCATGCTCAAGGAGCAGAATGCGGTGCTGGTGGCGCATTACTACGTACACCCCGACTTGCAGGATCTGGCGGAGGCGACCGGCGGCATCGTTTCCGATTCGCTGGACATGGCCAACTTCGGCTACCGGCATCCGGCCAAGACCATCGTTGTCGCAGGCGTACGCTTCATGGGCGAGACTGCAAAGATTTTGAATCCGGAAAAGCGCGTGCTGATGCCCGACCTCAAGGCGGAATGCTCGCTCGATCTCGGCTGTCCGGCGGACGAGTTCGGCGCGTTCTGCGCTGCGCATTCCGACCGCACCGTGGTGGTGTACGCCAACACCAGCGCGGCGGTCAAGGCGCGCGCCGACTGGATGGTGACCAGCTCGATCGCGCTGCCCATCGTCAAGCATCTCAAAGAGCAAGGCAAAAAAATTCTATGGGCGCCGGATCGCCACCTGGGCGATTATGTCCAAGAGCAGACCGGCGCCGACATGCTGCTGTGGCAAGGCTCATGCATCGTGCACGACGAATACAAAGCCAAAGAACTCATCGCACTGAAGGCGCAACACCCGCAGGCCAAAGTGCTGGTGCATCCCGAATCGCCGCGCGCGGTGGTCAAGCTGGCAGACGTGGTCGGCTCCACCACGCAACTCATCAAGGCCGCGCAACAATTGGATGCCAAGGAATTCATCGTCGCCACCGACAACGGCATCCTGCACAAAATGCGCACCCTGTGCCCGGACAAAGTCTTCCTCGAAGCGCCTACCGCCGGAGCCGGCGCGACCTGCACCAGTTGCAGCCACTGCCCGTGGATGGCGATGAATGGTCTGCTCAATCTGGCTGAGGTATTGGAAAGCGGTCGCAATGAGATATACGTTGATCCGGCGATTATTCCGAGGGCGGTGTTGCCGATAGAGAGGATGCTGGCGTTTGCGAAGCAGATCAATTTTCCTACGCGGGGGATAGGGAATGCTTGAGATATATAGACCGTTCGCCCTGAGCCTGTCGAAGGGTCGCCGCGAAGCGGCGGGGAATCTATCAGTTCGTAGGTTGGGTTAGCAGATACACCGCGTAACCCAACATCAAATACAAACACAAAATCAACTTCGCCGGGGGTAGCCCGGCAGCTAGTCACTTTTTCTTGCTTCGCCAAAGAAAAAGTAACCAAAAAGAAGGCGACCCCGGTTTCCCGCCCCTGCGGGGTACCCTGCGTTGCTCGACTGGTCAGGCTTCCTCATAAACTCGCACGATCCGCTACGCGGCCACGTGCTCAAACATATTCGTCAGAATTCCCTGACCAGCCTG
>JANONV010000235.1:0-3693 GCA_031421015.1 Gallionella sp.
CAAGATTTTAGGAGAAAAAAATGAGAGTTCAAGCATCGGTAAAAAAGATCTGCCGCAATTGCAAAATCGTTATCCGTAAACGCGTGGTGCGCGTGATTTGCACCGAGCCGCGCCATAAGCAACGCCAGGGTTAATTGAGCCGAGGGTAGTTGTGCCAAGGTTGATTGGGAAAGACTGGGGCAGGCTTTGAGTGTTATAATTCCAAACTTTTAAAGATAGGGTAGCTGCATGGCACGTATTGCAGGGGTCAACATCCCCAACCATCAACACGCTGTGATTGCTTTGACTGCAATCTACGGTATCGGGCGCACGCGCTCGCAGATTATTTGCGCGTCGGCCGGTGTGAACGCCGCCACCAGGATGAAAGACTTGACTGACGCAGAAGTGGAAAAGCTGCGCGAACAAGTCGCCAAAGTCACGGTGGAAGGCGATCTGCGTCGTGAAACGACGATGAACATCAAACGCCTGATGGATCTGGGCTGCTATCGCGGCACGCGTCATCGCCGTGGTTTGCCGTGCCGCGGTCAGCGCACTCGTACCAATGCACGTACCCGCAAGGGTCCGCGCAAGGCGATTGCCGGAGCCAAGAAGTAATTTGCCAGTAATACCTTAGAGGATTTAGAGAATGGTCAAGCCAAGCACGAAAGTGCGCAAGAAAGTCAAAAAGAACGTAGCCGAAGGTATCGCACACGTGCATGCTTCTTTTAACAATACCATCGTCACGATCACCGACCGTCAAGGCAATGCCCTGGCATGGTCCACCAGCGGCGCGAGCGGCTTCAAAGGCTCGCGCAAGAGCACCCCGTTCGCTGCACAGGTGGCGGCTGAGATGGTGGGCAAGTCTGCCGCCGAATGCGGTGTCAAGAATCTTGAAGTGCGCATCAAGGGACCCGGCCCAGGCCGCGAATCCGCAGTGCGCGCATTGAACGCGGCTGGTTTTAAGATCACCAGCATTTCCGATATCACACCGGTGCCGCACAACGGCTGCCGCCCGCCTAAAAAGCGTCGTATCTAACTGCTGTTTAATTATTGGCATGTCTAATTTTTTGGGGAGCGCCGATCTTGGCTAGAAATCTTGATGCAAAGTGCCGTCAGTGCCGCCGTGAAGGCGAGAAGCTGTTTCTGAAGGGCGAAAAATGTTTTACCGACAAGTGCGCTGTTGAACGCAGAGCCTATCCGCCCGGCCAGCACGGACAAAAGAAGAACACCCGCCTGTCCGAATACGGCGGCCAGTTGCGTGAAAAGCAAAAAGTGCGTCGTATTTACGGTGTGCTGGAAAGGCAATTCCGTCTGACCTACAAACAAGCGGAAAGCCAGCGCGGCATCACTGGTGAAAGCTTGTTGCAGATTCTGGAATCCCGTCTGGACAACGTTTCTTACCGCATGGGTTTCGGCGCATCGCGTGCCGAAGCGCGCCAAGTGGTGCGTCACAACGGTTTGCTGGTGAATGGCAAGCGCGTGAACATCCCTTCCTATCAAGTGCGTCCCGGCGACGTGGTTGAGGTGGTCGAAAAATCCAGGGCGCAACTGCGTATCAAGGCGGCAATCGCTGCGGCCGAGCAGCGCGGTTTCCCGGAATGGATCGAAATGGACACCAAGGAATTCAAGGGAACATTTAAAGCCAAGCCGCAACGTGCCGAATTGCCTGCAACCATCAACGAGCATCTCGTGGTTGAGTTGTATTCCAAGTAATCCACGGGGAGTAGCATATGTCCAAGAATGAATTTTTGAAGCCCCGTTTCATTGATGTGCAGAGGATCTCCGCCACTCAAGCCAAGGTGGTGATGGAGCCTTTCGAGCGCGGCTATGGCCATACATTGGGAAACGCATTGCGCCGTATCCTGCTGTCCTCCATGCCCGGCGCCGCACCGACCGAAGTGAAAATGGCCGGTGTGCTGCATGAGTACGCCACCATAGACGGCGTGCAGGAAGATGTCGTGGATATCCTGCTGAACCTCAAAGGCGTGGTGCTGCGTTTGCATAACACCCCGGAAGTGGTGCTGACCCTTAAAAAAGCCGGTCAAGGAGTCGTAACTGCGGCTGACATCAGCGGCAATGCCGATGTAGAAGTGATCAATCCCGGCCACGTGATCGCGCACCTGACAGCCGGCGGCAAGCTGGACATGCAGATCAAGGTCGAACAAGGCCGCGGCTACGTGTCGGCGATTTCGAGAGTTGCCCCGAACGAGACCCGCGCGATCGGCCATATCGCACTGGACGCATCGTTCAGCCCGGTCAGCCGTGTCAGCTATGCCGTGGAAAGCGCGCGTGTGGAACAGCGCACCGATCTGGACAAGCTGGTAATGCACATCGAAACCAACGGCGCAGTTGATCCCGAGGAAGCGATTCGCAATGCGGCGCGTATTCTGGTGGATCAGTTCTCCGTGTTCGCTGCGCTGGAAGGTACCGAGCCGGTAGTCGAGAAGGTGCAGACACCCAAGGTCGATCCTATCCTGTTGCGTCCGGTGGATGATCTGGAGCTGACCCCGCGTTCTTCCAACTGTCTCAAGGCGCAGAGCATCCATTACATCGGCGATCTGATCCAGTACACCGAAAATGATCTGCTGCGCACCCCGAACCTGGGCCGCAAATCGCTGAACGAAATCAAACAGGTCCTTGCCGAGCACAACTTGTCGCTGGGTATGAAGCTGGAAAACTGGCCTGCCGCTACCGTTTAAGGTAGCGCGACAATAAAGCATTAAGAAAGGCAAATCATGCGTCACCGTTCAGGTCTAAGAAAACTCAACCGCACCAGCAGCCACCGTCTGGCGATGTTCCGCAACATGACCGTGTCGCTGTTGCGTCACGAACTCATCAAGACCACCCTGCCCAAGGCCAAGGAACTGCGCCGTGTTGCAGAACCTATCCTGACACTGGGCAGGACCCCGAGTCTGGCTAACCGCCGTCTGGCATTTGCCCGTTTGCGCGATCGTGAAATGGTCACCAAACTGTTCGACGAACTCGGTCCACGCTACGCGGCACGCAACGGCGGCTACCTGCGCATCCTCAAGTTCGGTTTCCGTCAAGGCGACAACGCTCCGATGGCATTGATCGAACTGATGGATCGCCCAGCAGAAGCCACAGCGGTTGATGTTGAGTAACTGGCGCAACCGTTCGTCCTGAGCCTGTCTAAGGATGTTTAGCGATAAACAAAAAGCCGGATTTGTCCGGCTTTTTGCATTCTGTAACCAATCTTAATCATCGACCTTGCCGCGCAAGGTTTTAAGTTTTCCGCGCTGAGTCTTGCTCTCCAAACGTTTTTTCTTTGCAGCGCGTGATGGCTTGGTTGCGGTTCGCCGTTTGGGCGTGAAGACTGCGCGATTGATCAAAGCCTGAAGACGCGCGAGGGCATCATCGCGGTTCTTCTCCTGGCTGCGATAACGCTGCGCTTTGATGATAACGATATCGTCGCCAGAAATGCGTCTATCCGCCAACTGTCTGAGTTTTTCCTTATAGTCATCAGGCAATGACGATGCAGTGATATCGAAGCGCAGATGAATGGCGGTTGAGACTTTATTGACGTTCTGGCCGCCCGCACCCTGCGCGCGGATCGCATTCAATTCGATCTCGTTATCCGGGATGGTGATGTGATTGGAAATTTTCATCATCAAAAGTAACACGCTTTAATTTGTTAGTCGTAGGGCGCAATAACCAACGGGCATTGCGCCGTAAGAATATTTACAACCATCCGGC
>JANONV010000236.1:0-2991 GCA_031421015.1 Gallionella sp.
CGATATCGTGGTCATCCGCTACGAGGGTCCCAAGGGCGGGCCCGGCATGCGCGAAATGCTGTCGCCCACCTCCACCCTCGTCGGCGCGGGTCTGGGCGACAGTGTGGGGTTGATCACCGACGGCAGATTTTCCGGCGGCACCTACGGCATGGTGGTGGGCCACGTCGCGCCCGAAGCGGCGGTGGGCGGAAATATCGCGTTGGTGCAGGAAGGCGATTCCATCACCATTGATGCTGATGCGCGCCTGCTCCAGCTCAACGTGCCCGACGAAGAGCTCGCACGCCGACGCAAAGCCTGGCAACCGCCCGCGCCGCGTTACACGCGCGGCGTATTGGCCAAGTACGCCAGGCTGGTGTCGTCGGCGAGCCTGGGGGCGGTGACGGATTAATTGATGTTACGCACGTACATAATAGAAGAAAATACTGTCCACGAAAAACACGAAAGGCACGAAAAATCTACACTGCACGGTAGGGTGGATAAAGTGCGAAGCACGTATCCACCATGGCAACGGTGGATACGGCACGATGTGCCTTTATCCACCCTACAAAACTTGTATCTGATGACATGCCGTATTAGATTCCCCGTTTCTTTTTTCGTGCCTTTCGTGTTTTTCGTGGACAATGTGTAACACCAATAATTAAAAAATTTTTGTCGAATATTTATTACGGAGTAGAAGATGTCAGAAGTCACTGCAAGTATGGTCAAGGAACTGCGCGAGATGACGGGTCTCGGCATGATGGAATGCAAAAAGGCGCTGGTCGAATCCAACGGCGATTTGAAGGTGGCTGAAGAACAGATGCGTATCAAGAGCGGAGCCAAGGCCAGCAAGGCGGCTTCCCGTGTGACCGCCGAAGGTGTGGTCAGCGCGTTCATCGCGCCAGACGGCAAGACCGGCGCGGTGGTGGAAGTGAATTGCGAAACCGATTTCGTCGCGAAGAACGATGACTTTGTCGCATTCGCAAAAAATGTCGCGCAAACCGTAGCAAAAAATAATCCCGCCGACCTCACCGCGTTGTCGGGCATGGCGATTGTCAATGGTGTCGGCACGGTGGAAGAAATCCGCAAAGCGCTGATTATGAAACTGGGCGAAAACGTCAGCATTCGCCGTATCGGCCGTTATGCGGGGGGTGCTGGCAAACTGGCGAGTTACTTGCACGGCAGCAAGATCGGTGTGCTGCTGAATTTCACCGGCGGCGACGCAGCGCTCGGCCGCGATCTTGCCATGCACATTGCCGCCAGCAAGCCCAAGTCTATTGATGCTTCCGGGGTGAATCCGGCGGACATAGCAACCGAACGGCGTATTGCTATTGAAAAGGCGCGCGAAGCCGGCAAGCCCGATGCGATGCTGGAAAAGATCGCCGATGGCACGGTGCAGAAGTTCCTCAAGGAGGTGACCTTGCTGGGCCAGGTGTTCGTCAAGGCGGAAGACGGCAAGCAGACCATCGAACAGTTGCTGAAAAGCAAGAGCGCATCGGTGACCGCGTTCCAGATGTTCGTGGTGGGCGAGGGCATCGAGAAAAAGGTCGAAGATTACGCTGCCGAAGTGGCAGCCGCTGCCGCAGCGGCTGCAAAGATTTAATCGCGCAATGAGCAAACCCGCTTATAAACGCATTTTACTCAAGCTCAGCGGCGAAGCCCTGATGGGCGACGACAGCTACGGCATCAACCCAGTCGTGATCGAGCGCATCGTGGCCGAGATTGCGGAAGTGGTGGGTTTGGGCGTGCAGGTGGCGATCGTGATTGGCGGCGGCAACATCTTCCGCGGTGTGGCTCCTGCTGCGGCGGGGATGGACCGGGCAACCGCCGATTACATGGGCATGCTGGCCACGGTGATGAATGCCATGGCGTTGCAGGATGCGATGAAGCGCGCCGGGCTGGATTGCCGCGTGCAGTCTGCGCTGAGTCTGGAGCAGGTCGCCGAGCCGTTCATCCGCGGCAAGGCGCTGCGTTATCTGGAAGACGGCAAGGTGGTGATTTTTGCGGCCGGCATCGGCAGCCCGTTCTTTACCACCGACACCGCTGCCGCATTGCGCGGTGTGGAAATGTTCGCCGAAGTGGTGATCAAGGCCACCAAGGTGGACGGCGTCTATACCGCCGATCCCAAGCTGGATCCCAAGGCGACCCGTTATCAAAGCCTGAGCTTCGACGAGGCGATCGGCAAGAATCTCAAGGTGATGGATGCGACTGCATTGACGCTGTGCCGCGATCAGAAATTGCCTATCATCGTGTTCAGTATTTTCAAGCCCGGCGCGCTGAAGCGCGTGGTAATGGGCGAGGGTGAGGGGACTCTGGTTCGCGTTGAGTAATTCCGGCTTAGGAAGTAGGAAGTGGGAAGTAGGGAGTGGTGGGCGGGGGTGTGGGGTTCCCCACTGACTACTTCCCACTCACCACTCCCCATGTTTTTTATTAGGAACATCCCCAGGGGGACGAATTATGATTGCTGACATCAAAAAAACCACCGAACAAAAAATGCAAAAGTCGCTGGATGCGTTGAAGTCCGACTTGGGCAAGGTGCGCACCGGGCGCGCGCATACCGGTTTGCTGGATCATGTGATGGTTCCATACTATGGAAATCCGACCCTGATTACACAGGTGGCCAATATCACCCTGGTCGACGCGCGCACCATCGGTGTGCAGCCGTGGGAAAAAAACATGGTAGGCCCGGTGGAGCGCGCGATACGCGATTCCGACTTGGGACTGAATCCGGCCACCAGCGGCGATATGATCCGTGTGCCGATGCCGATGTTGACCGAAGAACGCCGCCGCGATTTGATCAAGCTGATTAAAGCCGAGGGCGAGACCGCGAAAATTGCGGTGCGCAACATTCGTCGCGACGCAAATCACACACTTAAAGAAGCGCTCAAGAATAAAGAAATCGCGGAAGACGAAGAGCGTCGCACGCAGGATGAAATCCAGAAATTGACAGATCGTTTTGTCATAGAGATCGACAAAGCGCTGGCTGCTAAAGAAGCCGACCTGATGGCGGTTTGA
>JANONV010000237.1:0-4735 GCA_031421015.1 Gallionella sp.
CGATGCTGCGTTGCTCACCCTTCGGGTGCGAGAACCTCTCCGAGGCAAGAAATTTAACGCTTACATATCAAAATAGATGGGTTGCGCGGACTTTCTTTCGCGCCTTGCCTGGCTTAGGATTTTGAATTTTTAGAGGTGCCCTTTAGAGGTGCCCTTTACTTTTGAATTGGAAATGGAATTACTTGGCCTTAATCGCCGCCGTGCACTCGGTGACCAGTTCCGGGCCGCGATAGATCATACCGCTGTATATCTGCACCAGCGAAGCACCGGCCTGCATCTTTTCCAGCGCGTCTGCTCCATTGAGGATACCGCCCACGCCGATGATGGGCAGCGCGCCATTCAATTCGGCGGCGAGTTGGCGGATGACGGCAGTGGATTTTTCGCGCACCGGCGCGCCGCTCAGTCCGCCCGCCTCGTTGCCATGCGGCAGGTGTTCGACGCCGTCGCGCGACAGCGTGGTGTTGGTGGCGATCACGCCGTCGATGCGGTGTTTGATAAGCAAGGCGGCGATCTGTTTGATCTGTTCGTCGTCTAGGTCGGGGGCGATCTTCACTGCCAGCGGCACATATCTGCCGTGCGTGTCGGCGAGTTTTTGCTGCGCTGCCTTCAATTGCGCGAGCAATGCATCCAGCTCGTCGCCGCCCTGCAACTGGCGCAGATTCATGGTGTTGGGCGAGGAGACGTTAATGGCGACGTAGCTGGCGTGCGCATATACCTTGCGCAAACAGGTCAGATAATCATCCGCTGCCTTCGCGATGGGGGTCGCGGCGTTTTTGCCGATGTTGATGCCGAGGATGCCGCGATAATCGGCGCGTTGCACGTTCTCGATCAGCTTGTCCGCGCCGTGGTTGTTGAAGCCCATGCGGTTGATGATGGCCTGTGCTTGCGGCAGGCGGAACAGGCGCGGTCTGGGATTGCCGGGCTGGGGCAACGGCGTGACGGTGCCTATCTCGATGAAGCCGAAACCGAGCGCCGCCAGCCCGTCTATGCAATCGCCATTCTTGTCGAGTCCGGCGGCGAGTCCGACCGGATTGGGAAAAACCAGTCCCATCACGGTGCGCGGATCGGCGGTCGGGCGCGGCGCGATAATCCCGGTCAAACCCAATGAATGCAGGGTCTTCAGGCCGCCGAGCGTGAAATGGTGCGCGGTTTCCGGGTCAAGCTGGAACAGCGCGGGACGCAACCACGAATACATGCTTAGTTTTTTTTAACCATAACAGCAATCGGGAATTTTTTCTTTGGCTGGAATTTGTCGCGCCGCACCCCGCGCCAATGTTCCGCGACCACATCGCCCAATTGCTGACACAGCAGGCCGAACACCGCATAGCCGAGTTGCGCGAACAGAGGATGGGGTAAGTTGATCTCCACGCTACCGCCGCTCATTCGATAGCCAATCACGGCGAGGTTGCAGGTGATGATCCCGGCCAGCGCGACGCAAATCACGCGCCCCCAGTCACCGGATTTCAGGCCGGAAAAAATAGTGCCTTGATGCCACAACAATTGTAAAGCGACCAACAGCAGCAGCGGCGACAGCCACAACAGCCAGTACAATAGTTCAGGCCATGCCGCGCCGCCAAGCAGGCCGAGCACGGCAATGGACATCAGGCTGTAGACCAGTGTTTCGTCGCCGGGCGCAGGCAAAATTATGCCGCGCGCGAGAAGTTTGAGCAGACCGGTAAAAGATCCGAGCAAGGCGCGGGTGCTGAGCACCGCCGGAGCCAATAAAGCGAACAACGGCGTGTAGATCAACAGTGACCAGACCGGATCGCCCGGTTCCGGCCGCCAGTTCGCCGCGAAATGATTCAGGTAGGCCAGCAACCAACCCAGCACGGCGCTCGCCACGCCCATCGCCAAAAAATATTTACCTTGTACGTTGAGCGGGCTGCTGCCGGTGCGCAGCCTGATCATGTGATTGATGAGAAAAATATAGCCCAGCAAGGTGAAGGTGGTAAATAGTGTCGCGGCGAAATGCCTGGGATCGGACGCGATGTCGGCAGCGAATCCGGCAGTATTTCCATTGCGCCAATCCACGCCACCGCTTAACCAGAAGCCCGCCATCGGCAATAGCAACAGGGCAAACACAAAAATTGCCAAACGAGTTTTCATTTGGATTTCCCCCTGTTTGTGTGGTTGACTGATTGCCAGGTACCGTCCAGCAAACCTTGTGCGGGTTGGTATTCGATCTTGTAAGCCATTTTGCGGCTGGCTTCGATCCAGTAGCCCAGATAGACGAAATCCAGATCGAGTTTGCGGCACAGTTCGATTTGCCACAACACGTTGTAAACCCCCAGGCGGGCGCGCGGCAGATCGGGTTCGTAGAATGTGTAAACCGAAGACAGGCCGTCGCCAAGCAAGTCGATCACGCTGACCATGCGCAGCACGCCTTGCCTGTCCTGCTCATGGTCGAAGGGTTCGCGAAATTCCACCAGCAGCGAATCTACCTGGCTTTGCAGCAGGAAGTTTTGATACGACTCGCGGCTGTCATTGTCCATGCCGCCGTCTTTGTGGCGTGCGCGCTGATAGCGTTGGTAGAGATCGTAATGCGCGGCGTTATCTTGCAACGGGTGCAGCGTAGCATCGAGATGATCGTGTTGTTTCCAGGCGCGCCGTTGCGAGCGGTTCGCCGTGAATTGCTTCGCCAGCACGCGCAGCGGCACACAGGCGCGGCAGTTATCGCAGTGCGGGCGATAGGTATAGGTCCCGCTGCGCCGGAAGCCGTGTTGCACCAATTCCGAATACATCGGCGTGTTGATCAGCAAGCCGGGCGTGGCGACTTGGGAGCGCGCCGACAGATCGGGCAGGTAGCTGCACGGATAGGGCGCGGTCAGATAAAAGTGCAGCGCCGAGAGCGGGATGTCGTTAAGCAGGCTCATGTAAAAAGGTCAGTGTCGAATTGCCAGTCAGTCGGGTGCCCGGACAAAAGTTTTTCGTCTGTCGGCGCACAGTGTACCAATTCTTGCAGCCGTGCGATAAATTCGTTGCGCGGGATTTCGCGCGCGCCGAGGGAGGCGAGGTGCGGCGTATTCATCTGGCAATCGATCATGCCCGTCCCGAGCCCGGTCGAAGCCTGTCCTGAGCCAGGTCGAAGGGGGCCGCGCCGCCAGCGTTCAAGCTGCCTGGCCAGATGCGCCAGCGCGATCTTCGAGGCGTTGCTGACGCGGCTGAACATGGATTCGCCGTAGAACATCTGCCCGATGCCGACCCCATACAAACCGCCCGCGAGTTTGCCTTCCATCCACACTTCCACCGAATGCGCGTAGCCCAGTTGATGCAGTGCGCAATAGGCGGCGATCATGTCTTCTCCTATCCATGTGCCGCCCTGACACGGAGAGGCGGAGCCTTCTGGCGCGGGAAGGGCGGCTGGGCGGCTGCTCCCACTCCTGACGCCATCGCGCATCGTTTCGCAGCCGCCGGGATGGCTGTCCCGGTGCTGGTCGCGCGGCGCGGCGCAGGCGCGCATCACCTGCTCGAAAGCGGTGTCGATGCGCACTTCATAAGAGGTGTTGCGCAATACCCTGGCGAGCGAGCGCGAGGTTTTGAATTCACCCGGGATCAGCACCATGCGCGGATCGGGACTCCACCACAGGATAGGCTCGCCGGGATTGAACCACGGGAATATCCCGTGGCGATAGGCCTCCAGCAGGCGGGATGCGGACAGGTCGCCGCCTGCCGCGAGCAAGCCATTGGGGGAACGCAGCGCGCTCTCGACAGGGGGAAATGGGCTGTTATCGGTTAGCCAGGGAATCAAGTTAATCCTTATTATCTGCTTGGTTATAGGGCACCTCTAAAAATCCAAACTCCGTCGCGATACTGCGTTGCTCACCCTTCGGGTGCGAGAACCTCTCCGAGGCAAGAAATTTAACGCTTGCATATCAAAATAGATGGGTTGCGCGGACTTTCTTTCGCGCCTTGTCTCGCTTAGGATTTTGAATTTTTAGAGGCGCCCTATAGTAGAGTTTGTGTGGTTATAATGCCATTTGTACGAAAATTTTGCGTCAGGGATTGGGCAAAATAAAGGGGGGGAGGTAAAAAATGTTATCTACGCTATTCGGTAAAAAATCTGAACACCCGCTGGCCGATATGCGTTCCGCGCAAAAGTTGCTGGAGGAGTTGCCCAAGAATGATACGCACAAGCTGCTCATGGATTTTGCCGAACTGATCGAGTCGGTGGCGGAGGATAACAGCCTCAAAGTGGATCAGCAGTTCGCCATGTTGCGTTTGTTCGACGAGGCCGCACAGCCTTATACCCGAAAATTAACCGCCGAATATTTTGTCCCGGGCGAACTGAATTCATTTCAGGAAGGGCGCTTGTGGCTGGTGCTGGGCAATTTGTCGCGCCAGACCGCCATCGCCTATTACGTGGTTTTCAAGCGTTACCGCAACGATGAAAAGGGCAGCAGTGCCATCAAACCGCAGGCCGCGTTATTGATGGCGCGCGCGGTGTACGCCATGATCTGGCAACTGAAATATGTTTGCGTCCGCTATGATCTGGTCGAATATGCGACCTGGGAAAATCTCGCGCATATATACGCTTCCGCCGAACAACAACAATGTCTGGATACTCCAGTCAATCTTTATCCCGGCATGGTCGCCAAAACTTCGGTACGCTGTGAAACAGGCCACCTGCTCGGCTGGTATGGCAGCGGGGTGAGTTCCTTGACCCCGGTGCATTTGCATCTGACCGAGCGCCTCCTGGCTCAGTATTGCCTGGACATCGAAGTGCAGGCGCGGCAAA
>JANONV010000238.1:0-2868 GCA_031421015.1 Gallionella sp.
AGAACCACATCGAAGTGCGCCGCATCCTGAAGGCCTTTGTGGACGCGCAATGGCTGGCCGATTTCGAACTGCGTCTGGCGGCCTATCGCGCCTATGCGCTGGGCAAGGGAGGGCAGGCGTGATGGCCGTAGTTTCTACCCCCATCGGCGAAACGGAATCCCCCGCCCTCGAAGAGCGTGCCGGTTTCCGGCTGCGCCGTCTGGAGGTCTACAACTGGGGCACGTTCAACGGCAAGGTGTGGTCGTTGCAGGCGGGCGGCGACAACTCACTGCTCACAGGAGATATTGGCTCCGGGAAATCCACGCTGGTGGATGCGGTCACAACTTTGCTGGTTCCCGCCCAGCGTATCGCCTACAACAAGGCTGCCGGTGCTGAAGCCAAGGAGCGGACGCTGCGCTCCTATGTGCTGGGTTACTACAAATCCGAGCGCGGCGAAGCAGGGCTATCGGCCAAGCCGGTTGCCTTGCGTGACCAAAATAACTACTCGGTGATACTTGGCGTATTCCGCAACGAAGGCTACGGACTCGACGTTACGCTGGCGCAAGTGTTCTGGAACAAGGAATTGCAGGGACAGCCCGCGCGGTTCTATCTGGTTGCCGACCGCGAGCTGTCCATCGCGGCAGATTTCGCCGGGTTCGGGGCGGACATCAACAATTTGAAGAAACGCCTGCGCGCATCGCCCGGCGTGGAATTGTTCGATAGCTTCCCGCCTTATGCGGCTGCTTTCCGCCGCCGCTTCGGCATCGAGAACGAGCAGGCGCTGGAATTGTTCCACCAGACAGTGTCCATGAAATCGGTGGGCAACCTCACCGATTTTGTGCGCGAGCACATGCTGGAAGCCTTCGACGTGGAAGCGCGCATCGCGGCGCTGATCCATCATTTCGACGATCTCAACCGCGCGCACGAAGCCGTGCTCAAGGCCAAGGATCAAGTCGCCCGCCTTGCGCCGCTGGTTGAAGATTGCGCGCGCTTTGCCGGATTGACCGCGCAGGTTGAAGAATGGCGCATTTGCCGCGAAGCGCTGAAACCGTATTTCGCGTCGCTGAAAACGGAGCTGCTGGAAAAGCGGATAAGCAACCTCAATAGCGAAGCGGAGCAGCTAGCGGGAAAGATCGCGGCTTTATCCGAGATGCGCAATGCGCAACAAAAAGAGCGTGAAGGCATACAGGATGCAATCAGGGAAAACGGCGGCGACCGCATCGAGCGCATCGCCGCCGACATCCACACCAAGCAACAGGAAAAAACCAACAAGCTGGCGCGCGCGGAGCGATATGCGGAGCTGGCGCGACAGCTCGGCTTGCCGCCTGCCGGAGATGCGGATGGTTTTTTCGCCAACCGCCAACGGCTTACCGAATTGCGCGAGGGCTGCGATGCGCTAGAAGCGGAATTGCAAAACCGGCAAACCGAAGCGGGGGTCAACCTGCGCATGCTCAAACAGGAACACGACGCGATAGCGGGCGAACTCGCGTCGCTCCGGCAGCGGCGCAGCAACATCCCGGAAGCGCAAATCGCCATCCGCCGCGCGCTGTGTTTGGCCTTGAATGTCGCGGAAGAAACCATGCCGTTTGCCGGGGAGCTGATCCAGGTGCGCGCGGATGAGGCGGCTTGGGAAGGCGCAGCCGAGCGTGTGCTGCATAACTTTGGCGTGTCGTTGCTGGTTCCAGACCGGCATTATTCCGAGGTCGCCGCGTGGGTGGATAACACTCACCTGAAGGGGCGCTTGGTCTATTTCAGGGTGCGCGAAGCGGCAAACCATGATCGCACCGGCCTGCATGCCGACTCGCTGGTGCGCAAACTTTCCGTGAAACCGGATTCGCCTTTTTATGCGTGGCTCGAAAGCGAACTCTCCCGGCGTTTCGATTACGCCTGCTGCGCAACGATGGAGCAATTCCGCCGCGAACGGCAGGCCATCACCCAAGCCGGGCAAATCAAAGGCGGCGGCGAGCGGCATGAAAAGGACGACCGCCGCAGGCTGGACGACCGCAGTCATTACGTCCTGGGCTGGAGCAACGAAGGCAAGATCGCCGTGCTGGAGAAGCAGGCGAAAGTGTTGGAAGACAGGATGCAAGGCGTTGCAGAACAGATTGGGAAAATTTCTCGGGAGCAGTCTGACTTGCGCGAGCGACTGGATGGGTTGAGCAAGATCAGCGTATTTGACAACTTCAACGACCTGGACTGGCAGCCGCTCGCGGTCGCCATTTCCGAACTGGAAGCGGAAAAGCGCGCGCTTGAAGCGGCATCGGATTTGCTGCAAACATTGGCCGGGCAACTCAAGGAGGCCGAAGCCAAACTCGGGCAGGCCGAAAGCGCTTTGACCGAACGCAACAAGGAAGCGGCCAAGAACGAAGAGAAATGCGAACAGGCAAACCTGCTGCTCGCCGAGTGCAAGGCAACTGTCGAGGCATTCGATCCGGCGCAACGGAAAAGTCGTTTTGCCCAGCTTGGCGAGTTGCGCGCGGAAGCATTGGGCGAGCATGCGCTGACCGTCGAGTCCTGCGACAACCGCGAGCGCGACATGCGCGACTGGCTGCAAAAGAAAATAGATGCTGAAGACGGCAAGATAAAGCGACTGCAAGAAAAGATCGTCAAGGCGATGCAGGAGTACCGCAACGCCTATCCGCTCGAAACAAAAGAGGCGGATGCCAGCGTGGATGCCGCAGGCGAATACCGCGCGATGCTGGAACAATTGCAGGCAGACGATTTACCGCATTTCGAGCAGCGCTTCAAGGAATTGCTCAACGAGAACACCATACGCGAAGTGGCCGGGTTCCAGTCGCAACTGGCGCGCGAGCAACAGACCATACGCGAACGGGTGGAGCGCATCAACGGTTCGCTGGAACAAATTGATTACAACCCCGGACGTTTTAT
>JANONV010000239.1:0-3690 GCA_031421015.1 Gallionella sp.
CCACGGCAATGGCCGCCGGTTTGATTCCCATCTTCAGTTGCGTTTGGATCATCGTTCGCTCTTCAATACTCAACTGCTTGTAGATTTTTCCCATGCAACATTACTCTCCCAGAAATGTTGCACTTGGTTATTGGGCGCGCCAGGTTATTCCTGAGAATTAAATCCGCTATGTCTACTGTTGGCCAGCTTGTCAATAATATCGCATCGAGCTGGTTTGGAGGGTGTAAATCAGTTTGTGTAAACGGTCATTGTTCTTCACCATAGCCTAACGGAGACACACAACAATGACCACCACCATGACCCTCAAGAACGACAAAGCCGCCGCACTGCTTGATGAGTTGCTCAAGGACTACCAGAAGCCCGACGATATCCTGGGCGAGTCGGGCCTGCTCAAGCAGCTGACCCAGGCCGTTGTCGAGCGGGCGCTCGACGCCGAACTGACCCACCACCTGGGCAATGAGGCTTCATTCACTATCCAGGAACACCTGCGGGAGATCTACGGGGTGGAGATATCGCCTACCCTGATCTCACAGGTCACCGACGCCGTGCTGGACGAAATGAAGGCTTGGCGGGAGCGCCCGCTCGATGCGATCTACCCCATCGTCTACCTCGATGCCCTGACGGTGAAGGTCCGGGACCACGGACACATCGTCAACAAAGCCGTCTACCCCGCTCTCGGCGTAGTGGATGAGGCCTCATTAACAACGGCACCCAGGAAGTGCTGGGCCCTTGGGTCGGCGAAAGCGAAAGCGTGAAGTTCTGGCTCTCGGTCGTCACCGAACTCCAGAAACCCATAGGCTTCGTCGAAGGACTCAACAACAAGATCCGCGTCATCCAGCGGCGTGCGTACGGACTGCGTGATGAAGAATATCTGCGGCTCAAGATACTGACGTGCATGTTGCCGGTCCTCTGAAAATGGTCGAAAATCACCCACACGAGTTCACGAAGAGCCATTACTAATAGTATATTTGGTCGTGGGATACTGGCTGGCCATTGATCGAGACGAACGGTAATCCCCCCTCCGTAAATCAGCAGCAATCAGAAGTGGAATTTTCTCGTAATCTAACCCGAGGAGGTTCCCTTGAAGAAATCGCGTTTTACCGACAGCCAGATCATTGGCATTCTCAAACAAGCCGAGGCCGGCACGCCTGCTCCAGAGCTATGCCGTGAGCACGGCATCAGCTCCGCCACGTTCTACAAGTGGCGCTCGAAATACGGCGGCATGGACGCCTCGATGATGTCCCGGATGAAGGAGCTGGAGGAAGAGAACCGGCGTCTGAAAAAGATGTATGCCGAGTCGCAGATGAGCGCCGATATCCTCAAGGAGGCGCTCGCAAAAAAATGATGAGGCCATCTCAGCGCCGCGAGATGGCCAAATGGGCGGTTGAAACCAGGGGTGCGAGTATCCGGCAGGCATGCGCCGATTTCACGATCAGCGAGACCTGCTATCGCTACACGCCCACGCTGTCTGACGAGAACGGGGTGATCGCCGACTGGCTGGTGCGGCTCACGTGTAACCAGCGCAACTGGGGTTTCGGCCCGTGCTTCCTGCGCAACGTCAAGGGATTTTTCTGGAATCACAAGCGCGTGTATCACATTTATCGGGAGTTGGAATTGAATCTGCGGATCAAGCCGAAGCAGCGCATCGTACGGGAGAAGCCGCAGCCGTTGGCGGTGCCGGAAGCCATCAACCAGGTCTGGTCAATGGACTTCATGCACAACCAGTTGAGCGATGGCCGCCGCTTCCGCCTGTTTAACGTGCTGGACGACTTCAACCCTGAGGGACTGGGGATCGAAGCCGATCTGTCATTGCCGGCAGCACGGGCGATTCGTTCGCTGGATCAAATCATCGAGTGGCGCGGCAGGCCGTCGGCGATCCGTTGCGACAACGGTCCCGAGTACATCAGGTGCGTTGCTGGCGTGTTCCGAGAGACGCAGAATACGGATCGAACACATCCAGCCGGGCAAGCCGCAGCAGAACGCCTACGTTGAACGTTACAACCGTACCGTGCGCTACGACTGGTTGGGACAGTGCCTGTTCGACAGCATTGAACAGGTGCAGGAATCGGCTACGCACTGGCTATAGACATACAATCACGAACGCCCGAACATGGCGCTCGGCGGCATCACGCCCATGCAGAAATTGATGCTCGCTGCTTAACTCCACTTCTGGCGACTGCTAGAAATGGGGGGATTACCCTTGTACTGCATGGACAGCTTGGTCGACGCTGGGAGGCTGTAGCCTCGCTTATGCGGCGCTGATGCAAGGGAGAGAATTGAATTACCGCTCCAACAGAAGTCTTGTGGACTCCCGGTGAGTATTTTCCAATCCGAACATGAGCCCGGGCAGGTGCTGTAAAGTGAGTCGTGTCAGGCGGTGCGTTGTTGAGATTTGTTGATGAGTTGAAAGAGTTTAGCCTTGGCCTCGTTCAGGCGCCTGGCGGCTTCATTATCGCTGCATTCGCAGGCCACTTCATCCAGCCTGTCGAACGTCATCCCCGGCTTGAGATAGCGTGTCGCCGCGGCGAGCGATTTCAGCTTGTCGTAAGCTGTCATCATGTCCGCATAGCGGTAGCGCTTGCGGATTTTCCCCTTCTTGTCGGTGAATTCCGTCGGGAAGTGACACGGGCGGTGGAAATTCAGGTACGGCGACAGCACCCCGGCCGTGAACGTATTCACCGCCCCCGCCAGATGTTGCGGGATGTGGCGGTAGCCCAGATGCTTCCGCACCGTTGACGCGTTCTTGCTCTCCGCCAGCGCGTTGTCGTTGGTCTGCCGGGAGCGCGACTTGGTTTGTTCGATCCTAAGTTTCTCCAGCAACTTCGCCACCTGATAATTGATGTACTCCGAACCGTTATCGCTGTGAAAGCCCCGGACCACAAACGGAAACGCCGTCATCATCGCTTCCAGCACCGGCAGCAGGTACGCCTCGCTGATTTTCTCCACCGCGCAGACGCACTGGCACTGCGTCACCTCGTCCACCGCATTGACGAGATACACCCCCTTGATCCCGTCGAGATCGCCCTGGTGCACGCTATCCACGCGCAAATAGCCCGGGTGGCCGCAGGCAGCAGGCTTCCTGCGCTCGCCGATCATGTTCTTCACCGGACGGGTTGTGTCGAACGATCCGCGCACAGACTGGTAAGTCTTGTGGCGGCGCAGGTTGTACAGGTGGCCGTTGGAGATCGCTGCCAGCCGCTCGAAGCGAGCGTCGCCATGCAGTTTGAACGCCCGCTCGCAGAGCTTCCTCGTGATGCTGCCGGACAGGGTATGGTGCAGCGCATCAATCTTGGCCAGCAGGCAGATGTCGTTTGCCGTGTAGCGTCGGGCAAATGGCGCGACGGGGCTGCCGCGCCGGTCTTCGATGCACCCCGCAGCGAGAAACTGTGTGATGCGGCGCGTGATCTGGGCGCGCGACAGGCCGGTGGCTTTCTCCAGATACCGCCGCCGCACGCCCCGATCCGCGCGGGGTGCGCGTGCGTAACCGAAGCGTTTGAGGGTATCGGCCATCCAGGCGTGGGCAGAGGGACGGTCGGCGAGGACAAAGGAAATCGGGGCAGCACCGGCCATAAAGGCGCGCACCTGTTCCAGGGTTTGTAGGGCTTGCGTTTGTAAGGTCACGATCATGTCTCCATGATCCCAACTCACGCACCTCCAGACTCAACTCACGGTGGATTTACAGTACCCCGG
>JANONV010000240.1:0-3442 GCA_031421015.1 Gallionella sp.
GCGGCGCGGATCGTCTATCGAGGCGTGCAGTGCGATGAAGCCCAGATACAGGAACAGCAGGATCAGTTCGGAAGTCAGGCGCGCATCCCACACCCACCATGCGCCCCACATCGGCTTGCCCCACAGCGCGCCGGTCCACAATGAGATGATGGCGAACAGCGCGCCGGTGGGCGCGATCGCGCTGGCCATCATGGACGACAAACGGGTATTGAAAATCAATCCCAGCGCCGCGTAGCCCGCCATGATCAGGTACAGAAACATGGACAGGAGGGAAGCCGGAACATGAATGAATATGATGCGGTAAAACTCGCCTTGCGTGGCGTCCGTGGGCGCGACAAAAAAGCCGAGATACAAGCCGATGACGAATAACAGCGTGGCGGAAGACGCGAACCACGGAATCATTTTCCCGGCCAGGCCGTAAAACGTGGTCGGAGCAGAATATTTGAACCAGTTAATTACCAAACTATCACTCCATCGAAATTCGTAACGCCTATTCCATCGAAATACGCAAAGCCTGGGCAGTCACCCACGGGGTAAACACCAGGGCCAACACCAGCAAGGCGCCCAACAAGGACAGATGGGACGCTATGTCCAACCCGCCAGCTACCGCTTCGACCGCTCCCGCGCCAAAAATCAGCACCGGAATGCACAGCGGCAACACCAGCAGTGACAAGAGCACACCGCCTCCGCGCAAGCCCAGCGTCAACGCCGCGCCGATCGCGCCTACCATGCTGAGTATCGGCGTACCCAGCAACAGGCCAACGATCAGCACGACCAGCGACTGCACCGGCATATCGAACTGCAAACCCAGCACCGGCGCCATCAACACCAGCGGCAGTCCGGACACCATCCAGTGCGCCGCCATCTTGCCCAGCACCAGCATGGACAACGACTGCGGCGCCAGCATCATCTGCTCCAGCGTGCCATCCAGATAGTCGGCTGAAAACAATCGCCCCAGCGACAGCATCGAAGCCAGCAACGCTGCCACCCACAACACACCTGCCGCCATCTTGCGCAACATGTCCAGTTCCGGTCCGACACCCAACGGAAACAGGCTGACCACCATCACGAAAAAAATCAGCGTGGTGAGCACGTCCGCGCGGCGGCGCATCGCCAGCACCAGATCGCGCCGTATCACCAGCGCCAGCAAACCGAGCATCGAGGATTTCTTCATGCCACCATGATTTTCAATCATGCCCCAAGTTCGATCATGACAGCGACAAACTGCGCATTTCCATCCCCGCCACTTGCAGCGGTTGATGGGTGGTAAAGATCACCATCCCCTGCTGCGCCAGATGTTCCGCAATCAACTCCTGAACCAATGCCACGGCTCCGACATCGAGCGCGGTCAAAGGTTCGTCGAGTATCCACAACTTCGCATCGCTGACCGGCAAGCGCGCCAGCGCCACGCGTCGCCGCTGGCCTTGCGAAAGCACTTTGGTCGGCAGCAGCTCGCGGCCGCGCAATCCCATGCGCCGCAAAGCGGTCATGGCCTCTTTTTCCTCCAGCTCGACCCCCGCCAGACCCGCCGAAACACGCAAGTTCTCCAGCGCGCTCAACTCATCCTTGATCGCATTCAAATGACCGAGGTACAGCAGTTCGGCATAGTAATCCTCATCCAGCTCGCGGATACTCTCGCCGCGCCAGACGATATCGCCCTCATCCGGCGTAATAAAGCCGCACAAAGTGCGCAACAAGCTGGTTTTGCCGCTGCCGTTCGCGCCTTGAACTTGCATGATCTGCCCGGGATCAAGCGTAAAATTCAATCCGGAAAACAAACGATGATCACCGCGAGTGCAAGCAAGATTGCTGACTTCCAGCATGAAGGAAAACCTAAATTGAACAGTCCGGCGATTATATACGATTGCATCAGGCGGTGACAACGCTGGAATTTGGCCGTGCGCCGGTCTTCCCGTGCGCCGTTGATAACGATGACGACATCAACCAACTATTCGTCGATTTGAACAAGCGTTGGGATGACTTTGATGGCTTTGTGCATGCTAGTCTTATTGTGTTGAAACCTCTCCAAGGTGTTGCGGTTGGTTCTTGAGCGCGCCCGGTATGAAACCAATTTTGTCGGTTCGGAGATTTTTAAACCCCTGTTCAGATGGTGGCGAGGCAATGCAAAAGCCGCCCGGAAAGTCCAAGACAAACCATCATGACCAACAATTACCGAGCGGTGTGGATGCCGCTACTCCCACTCTATCGTCGCGGGCGGCTTGCCGGAGATGTCGTACACCACGCGGTTGATGCCGCGCACTTCGTTGATGATGCGGTTGGAAACTTTGCCCAGCAGCGCGTGGGGAAGTTCGGCCCAGTGCGCGGTCATGAAATCCTGCGTCTGCACCGCGCGCAAGGCGACCACCCATTCGTAGGTGCGGCCATCGCCCATCACGCCAACGCTCTTGACCGGCAGGAACACGGTGAAGGCTTGCGAAGTTTTCTCGTACCAGGACTTGCCATCTTGATCCTTGGTGGCACGCAGTTCATCGATGAATATCGCATCGGCGCGGCGCAGCAGATCGGCATATTCCTTCTTCACTTCGCCGAGGATGCGCACGCCCAAGCCGGGGCCGGGGAAGGGGTGGCGATATACCATGTCGTGCGGCAGGCCAAGCGCCACGCCGAGTTCGCGCACTTCGTCCTTGAACAGTTCGCGCAGCGGTTCCAGCAGTTTGAGATGCAGACTTTCCGGCAAGCCGCCGACGTTGTGGTGCGATTTTATGGTGTGGGCTTTTTTGGTCTTCGCGCCGGCGGATTCGATCACGTCCGGATAGATGGTGCCCTGCGCCAGCCATTTGGCTTTGGGCAATTTTTTGGCTTCGCGCTGAAATACTTCGACGAACTCGCGCCCGATGACTTTGCGTTTTTGCTCTGGATCGGATACCCCTGCCAGATAATGCAGGAATTCTTTGCTGGCATCTACATGGATGACCTTCATGTGCAGGTGCCTGGCAAAGGTCTCCATCACTTGTGCGCCTTCGTTCAGGCGCAACAACCCGTTGTCCACAAACACGCAGGTGAGCTGGTCGCCGATGGCGCGGTGGATCAGCGCCGCAGCCACCGAGGAGTCTACCCCGCCTGACAAACCCAGGATCACTTCATCTTTGCCCACCTGTTCGCAGATTTTTTTCACCGCCTCGCTGATGTAATCCGGCATGTTCCAATCCTGACCACAGCCGCAGATGTCGTGCACGAAACGCCCAAGCATCGCCTTGCCCTGATAGGTATGAGTCACTTCGGGATGGAATTGCAGCGCATAAAAACGCCGCGTTTCGTCCGCCATGCCGGCGATGGGTGTGGTGGCGTTGCTGGCGATGATCTTGAACCCGGACGGCAACTCGGTCACTTTGTCGCCGTGACTCATCCACACCTCTAGCAAACCATGGCCTTCGCTATTGGCACGGTCTTGAATGTCCTTGAACAATGCGCAGTGTCCACG
>JANONV010000241.1:0-2808 GCA_031421015.1 Gallionella sp.
GCGCCTACTCAGGGCGAACGGACATCAACTTTACGGAGCATCATGAGCCAAAATCTGAACAACGTCATCCGCCAGGCCGAACAGATCATCCTCGGCAAGCCGCAGCAAATCCGCCTGGCGCTCACCTGTCTGCTGGCACGCGGTCATTTGCTCATCGAGGATTTGCCCGGCGTCGGCAAGACCACGCTGGCGCACGTGCTGGCGCGCACGCTGGGCTTGCAGTTCCAGCGCATCCAGTTCACCAGCGACCTGTTGCCTGCGGACATCCTCGGCGTGTCGGTGTATCAGCGCGACAGCAGCAAGTTCGAGTTCCACCCCGGCCCAATTTTCGCGCAAATGATCCTGGCCGATGAAATCAATCGTGCCACGCCCAAGGCACAAAGCGCGCTGCTGGAAGCGATGGAAGAACAGCAAGTGACTATCGAAGGCACGACGCGCGCTTTGCCTGCTCCATTCTTTGTCATCGCCACGCAAAATCCGTCGTATCAGGCCGGCACGTTCGCGCTGCCCGAATCGCAACTGGACCGCTTCCTGATGCGCATCCAGATGGGCTATCCAGACGCGCAGGCGGAACGCGGTTTGCTGTCCGGCGTGGATCGGCGCGAGATCGTCGCCCAACTCAGCCCGCAGATGGAAAGCAGCGAACTGATCACGCTGCAAAAACGCGCCAGAGCAGTGTTCGTCTCGCCCGCGTTGCTCGATTACGTGCAAGCCATCCTGCGCTATACACGCGAAGCGGCGCGCTATACGCACGGCCTGTCGCCGCGCGCCGGACTGGCGCTATTGTCCGCCGCACGCGCCTGGGCATTGCTGGATGAACGCGATGCCGTGATCCCTGAAGACGTGCAAGCGGTGTTGCCCGGCGTGACCAGCCACCGCCTGCAAGCGGTCGGCGAATACTCGAAACAGAATGGCGACACACTGGTGCGTGAATTGATCGAAGCTGTGGCAATTCCATGACGATCAGAAATGCCATGACTATTAGAAATGCTAGAATGCGCAACACTCCATTTCAGAAAGGATGAGCATGAACGAAATTCTGTTTGTAGTTGAGGAAGCCCCGGAAGGTGGGTTGACGGCACGAGCGTTGGGCGAGTCGATCTTCACCGAGGCGGATGACATGGAAAGCCTGCATCGGCAAGTGCGTGATGCGGTGCATTGCCACTTTAATGAGGGAGAAGCCCCGCAGATCATCCGTCTTCACTTCACCCGCGAGGAAATTCTCGCGGTATGAAACTGCTGCGGAATTTGTTGGGCGCACAACTTAATCAAGGCGCTTGAAAAACTCGGCTATCAACCAACACGACAAACCGGCAGTCATGTACGCCTGACCTGCCAACTCCCCAAAGAACACCATCTCACCGTGCCGCTACACGACCCATTAAGAATAGGCACGCTCGCGGCGATCCTCGCCAATGCCGCTGTGCAGCATGGCATGACACGGGAGGCATTAATCGCCAAGTTGTTCGGTTAATAACCGCAATCCGCCGTGTTCGCATCACTCAAACAAAAATTCCGCGCCTGGCTGTTCCGCCCCAGGATCGAGCACGGCACGATCACGCTCACGCAACGCCGCATTTTCATCATCCCCACCAGACAAGGATTAATGCTCGCCTTCGTGCTGGTGCTGATGATGCTCGGCAACATCAACTACAACTTGAGCCTCGGTTATGTGCTGACTTTTGTGCTGACGATGATGGCGGTGATGTCGATGCTGCACGCGTTTCGCAATCTGGCGCATCTGGAGATACGCCCCGGTCACGCCGATGCCGTGTTCAGCGGTGATACCGCGCATTTTGTGTTGCACTTCAACAATCCAGGCAAGCTGCCGCGCTACCAGCTTTGTCTGGTACAGACCGGGGAGTCGTTCTGGGCGGCCGGTCAGCCCGCCATACGATTCGATGCCCCCGCCCAACCAGTCACTGAAGTCGCCTTTCCTCTACCCGCCACCCGGCGCGGCTGGCTGCAAACCGGCCGTTTGACGCTGTACACCGAATTCCCGCTCGGTTTGTTTTATGCCTGGTCGTATCTGCATTTCGATACGCGCTGCCTGGTCTATCCAAAACCGCTGGGCGACGTGCCATTGCCTTTAGGCAGTTCGCCGGATGGCACGGGTAAACGCAGCATCGCCGGGGATGACGATTTCGCCGGGTTGCGCAAATACGTCGGGGGGGATGCCTTGCCGCGCATAGACTGGAAAGCGTATGCGCGCGAACGCGGTTTGCAGGTAAAGCAATTTACCACGCCGCTCGGCGAAGAATTGTGGCTGGATTTTTCCGACGCTCCGGATCGCAGCGAAGAAGAAAAGTTATCGCGTCTGACGCGCTGGGTGCTGGATGCCGAGGCGCAGGGTTTGCGCTATGGGCTGCGTCTGCCGGATGGCAAATTGCCAAGCAATAGCGGTTTGGCACATCGCGATGAATGCCTGCGCCGGATTGCGTTGTTTAATTTGCCGCAGCAGGGGCAGACATGAATCCAAGCTGTTCATTAGTCCATTTTGATTTTTCATCGAAACGCGGAAGCTCCCTTCTCCCGCCTGCGGGAGAAGGGTTGGGGATGAGGGTCTATGCGATGCAATAAATGTTATTTCTGCTCAACGTCCCTCACCCTAACCCTCTCCCGCCTGCGGGAGAGGGAATTGATGCGGC
Organism: Gallionella sp.; assembly: GCA_031421015.1. Lineage (GTDB taxonomy): Bacteria > Pseudomonadota > Gammaproteobacteria > Burkholderiales > Gallionellaceae > Gallionella. Next base: position 2,649 of record JANONV010000241.1, read on the forward strand.
AATTTTCACCGTAATGGACAAATGAACAAATCCCTCACTTACGGCCTGCTGCTCAGCATCCTGATGGTCATCGCGCCGCACGCAGACCATCTGCCGCTATGGGTCAGCACGCTGTGCAGCGCGCTGCTGCTGTGGCGCGCCTATCTCACTTACAGCGGCA
>JANONV010000242.1:0-2312 GCA_031421015.1 Gallionella sp.
CCAGATTAGCCGGTTCAGTGCCGCCCGCCATCGCCATGTCCGGCCTACCCCCGCCTTTTCCGCCGACTTGCAGCGCGACCATGTTCACCAACTCACCCGCCTTGATTTTCGCGGTAAGGTCGGGTGTCACACCGGCAACCAGGCTGATTTTACCGCCATCCACCGCCGCCAGCACGATGGCGGCAGATTTGAGTTTGTCCTTGAGTTTGTCCAGCGTTTCGCGCAGCATGGTGGCATCCGCGCCTTCCAGCAATGCAGCCAGTACCTTGACGCCTTTGCAATCCACAGCCTGGCTGATGAGATCGTCGCCCTGCGCACCGGCCAGTTTTGATTTCAGCCGCGCCAATTCTTTTTCCAGCGTCTTCACATTGTCGAGGATTTGCGCAACGCGTGCAGCGGCTTCCTGCGGTTGCGCCTTCACTGCGTCTGCCACTTGCCGCAACTGATCTTCTTGTAACTGCACTAATGTCAACGCACCCTCGCCTGTCCACGCCTCGACGCGCCGAACGCCAGCCGCGACACCGCCCTCCGACACAATTTTGAACAGACCGATGTCGCCGGTGCGCTTGACGTGTGTACCGCCGCACAACTCGCGCGAAGTGCCAATGTCCAGCACACGCACTTCATCGCCATATTTCTCGCCGAACAACATCATCGCGCCGGTTTTTTGCGCATCTTCGATGGCCATCACACGTGCCTGGCATTCGGTATTGGCAAGTATCTCGGCATTCACAATGACTTCCACCATGCGTATCTCCGCATCGCTCATCGGCTGCGTATGTACAAAATCGAACCGTGTCTTGTCCTCATCGACTAACGAACCTTTTTGCTGCACATGGCTGCCCAGTACTTTACGCAGTGCCTTGTGCATCAAATGCGTAACACTGTGGTTGCGCATGGTTGAGTATCTTGATGCCATATCCACCTTGGCAGAGACGCCGTTGCCCACAGTCAGCTTACCGGTTGTCACCACGCCGTGATGGCCGAACACGCTGGCCTGAATTTTTTGCGTATCTTCCACCGCAAAAATTCCGTGCGCACTATGCAACAACCCGCGGTCGCCAACCTGCCCGCCGGACTCGGCATAGAACGGCGTGTCGTCCAACACCACCACGCCCTGCTCGCCCTCATTTAATTCACTGACAATCGTGCCGTCTTTGTATAGCGCGAGTACCTTGCCTGCGTGTTCCAAACTATCGTAACCGTAAAAGTGGGTCGCTGCGCCCGCGTATTCCAGATTGGCCGCCATCTTGAACTTCCCGGCAGCGCGCGCCTGCTCTTTCTGGCGGGCCATCGCAACATCGAACATCGCAACATCCACAGCGATGTTATGTTCGCGGCAGATGTCCTGTGTCAGGTCGAGCGGAAAGCCGAAAGTGTCGTGCAGCTTGAAAGCCGTTTCGCCGTTGAATATTTTGCTGCCCTGCTTCGCCATCTCGGCCAGATCGGCTTCGAGTATCGCCATACCATGTTCGATGGTGGTGAAAAAACGCTCTTCCTCCTGCTTTAGGATTTCCATCACGCGCACCTTGGCCGCAGCCAATTCTGGATAGGCAGTACCCATTTCGGCGACCAGATCCGGCACCATCTTGTAAAAGAAAGCCGCACGCGCACCGAGTTTGTAGCCGTGGCGAATCGCGCGGCGGATGATGCGGCGCAGCACATAGCCGCGCCCCTCGTTGCCGGGGATCACGCCGTCGGCGATCAGGAACGAACAGGCGCGGATGTGATCGGCCAGCACCTTGAGCGAGTTGTTGGTGAGGTCGCTGGTATTGGTTACCCGTGCCGCCGCGCAAACAAGATTCTGGAACAGGTCGATCTCGTAGTTGGAATGCACATGCTGCAACACCGCCGAGATGCGCTCCAGACCCATGCCGGTGTCCACCGAAGGTTTGGGCAACGGATGCATCACACCGTGCTCGTCGCGGTTGAACTGCATGAACACGTTGTTCCAGATTTCGATGTAGCGGTCGCCGTCTTCGTCTGCGGAACCCGGCGGCCCGCCCCAAATATCTGCACCGTGGTCGTAAAAGATTTCGGTGCACGGGCCGCACGGGCCGGTGTCGCCCATCATCCAGAAATTGTCCGAAGCATAGCGCGCACCCTTGTTGTCGCCGATGCGGATCACCCGCTCGGCGGGTATGCCAATCTCCTTGATCCAAATGTCGTATGCCTCGTCGTCCTCGGCATACACCGTCACCCACAGCTTATCCTTGGGCAGCTTGTAAACACCCGTCAGCAACTCCCATGCGTATTTGATCGCATCGCGCTTGAAGTAATCGCCGAAACTGAAATTGCCGAGCATCTCGAAA
>JANONV010000243.1:0-22886 GCA_031421015.1 Gallionella sp.
ACGATCTGCGGCAAGTAGACTTGTTCCAGATAACGGTTGGCATCCGCCATGTTGGTTATGCCGGCCCTGGCAAGTTCCTGCGGAAGCCGCCCCTGATGCGTCCTGAAGGCGCGCTCCGAACGGCCACGCGCTTCGGGGAGAGCGTAGCGAGGGGGGCGAAGCCAGGCGGGGATGTGCTGGATGCCGAGTTGCTTGAGCGCGCGCCCTACCTGGGCCAGGTTATTCTTGTCCACCTTGCTCCCGCCTCCGGCGTGTAAAAGTAGTGGCTGCCCCGGTCGGTGTAAAGCACGCTGAACAGCCCGTGGCGGGCGATCGTCTGGCCGATTCCGTGGAAGCTTGAGCCCGCGCCTTCCTCGTCACAAAAGAACATCGACAGGTGCTCTCCCGCGGCGTCGTCCTGCGTGTCCACCAGATCCCGGCGGTGGCCGGCAACCCATTCGTGGCTGCTGGCGTCCTGATGCACCATCATCCCCGGCAACGGTTCGCGGTCGCGCTTCTTGCGGTGCTTACCGCGCGCTTTGGACCGGACAATCGCACCCGCTTGCTGCAACTTGTTCTTGACCCAGGTATAGCCGCGTGCCCACCGTGGTCGCGGATATACCAGGTGTGGAAATGCTGGACGTTCCAGCTCGAGTAGCCGGAGCGATAGAGGTCTGCCAGCCCCATCACTTCGTCAACGGGCGCTCGTTTATGTGAGAGCTGCGTCAACCGCTTGTCGATCAGCCCGTCCATCCCATCGGTCTCATACCGGCCAATCTGCCGTCTCAGGGTGCGTTCGCATACCCCGAGCAATCGTGCTGCTTCTGCCTACGTCAATCGCCCTTCTTGCCAGCCTGTATACGCTTCCTCGAATCTCATCTTCCGGGTCTCCTGTAACCAACGTGCCCGGCTTAGGGGTGTTTCCATTGCTGCTCCCTAAACCGGACATATTACGTGCTACAGAACCGGACATTTCATTTGCTCCCCACAAGAGTTATTGTCGTTGTTGTGCAGTTCGTTGTATCGCGTTAAAGTGTGGCGGTATAGCAAATCAAACGGGAGAGCTTCAATGATGGCGTTAACTTTACTGGCAGCACTGGCGATATTCATGTTGCTCGCGTTCTTCCGCGCTTCGATCACCAGTTGGGTGTTGGCGATCATGGCGGTCGTGCCGGTAATCTCGATCCAGGCGAGATTTTCGGATGAGGTGTTGCTGGCGATCGGCGCCACGCTGTTTCTGTTCATCGTGTTTTTCGGCATCCCGTTCATGCGCCGTAATGTGGTCAGCGGCGCAACGCTTAAAATCTTCCGCAAGGTTCTCCCGCAAATCTCCGCTACCGAACAAGAGGCGATCGATGCCGGCACGGTGTGGTGGGATGGCGATCTGTTCAGCGGCAATCCGGATTGGGGCAAGTTGCTGGCGTTTCCAAAATGCGGGTTGAGCGCCGGGGAGCAGGCGTTTCTCGATAACGAGGTCGAGCAACTGTGCGCCATGCTGAATGACTGGGACATCACCCATAATCGCGCCGATCTGCCGCCCGAAGTGTGGCAGTTCATCAAGAGCAAGGGCTTCTTCGGCATGATCATCCCGAAGCGTTACGGCGGGCTGGAGTTTTCCGCGCAGGCGCATTCGGCGGTGGTGAGCAAAGTGGCTTCGCGCAGCGGCACGGCGGCGGTGACGGTGATGGTGCCGAATTCTTTAGGACCTGCGGAGTTGTTGTTGCACTACGGCACGGAAGAGCAAAAGGAAAAATATCTGCATCGTTTGGCCAAGGGGCTGGAAGTGCCTTGCTTCGCACTGACCGGCCCGTTCGCCGGTTCCGATGCCGGTGCGATCCCCGATTATGGCGTGGTGTGCTACGGCGAATTTGCCGGGCGGCAGAATGTGCTGGGCATCCGCCTGACCTGGGAGAAACGTTATATCACGCTGGCGCCGGCGGCAACGCTGCTCGGTCTCGCATTCAAGCTGCATGACCCGGATCATTTGCTCGGCGGCGAAACCAATCGCGGCATCACGCTCGCGCTGATTCCCACCGATACGCCCGGCGTGCAAATCGGGCGTCGCCACTTCCCGCTGAATTCCGCGTTCCTGAACGGCCCGACGCTGGGCAAAGACGTGTTCATCCCGATGGATTACATCATCGGCGGCACGACACGCGTGGGCCAGGGCTGGCGCATGTTGATGGAATGTCTGGCGGCAGGCCGTTCGATCTCGCTGCCGGCCAGCAGCATGGGCGGCATGAAGCTGATCGCGCGCACCAGCGGGGCATATTGCCGGGTGCGCAAGCAATTCAAAATGCCGATCGGTAAATTCGAGGGCGTTGAAGAACCCTTGGCGCGCATCGGCGCGCACACCTATATGGTGGATGCGGCACGCAAGTTCACCGCCCTGGCGGTAGACTTGGGCGAGAAGCCCTCGGTGGTTTCGGCGATCATCAAATACCACGCCACCGAACGCTGCCGCATCCTCACCAACGACGCGATGGACGTGCATGGCGGCAAAGGCATCTGTCTGGGGCCGGACAATTATCTGGGGCGTTTTTATCAGCAGATGCCGATCGCCATTACCGTCGAAGGCGCGAATATCCTGACACGCACGCTGATGATCTTCGGCCAGGGAGCGATCCGCTCCCATCCTTATGTGCTGAAAGAAATCGCCGCCACAAAAGATCATGACCGCCGGCGCGCCTTGCATCAGTTCGATGAGGCGCTGTTCGGGCACATCAGCTTCGCCCTGTGCAACACCGCGCGCAGCTTCGTGTTCGGGCTGACCGGCGGACGCGGCATAGCTACCCCAGAGGGGAGTGCAACCCGCCGTTACTACCAGCAGTTGACGCGCTTTTCGGCGGCCTTCGCCTTGAGTTCGGATATCGCCATGGCGGTGCTGGGCGGCTCGCTGAAACGGCGCGAGAAAATTTCCGGTCGCATGGGCGATGTGTTGAGCCTGTTGTATTTGTGCTCCGCGACACTGAAACGCTTCGAGGACGATGGCCGTCCCGACGAAGATCTGCCGTTGCTGGATTGGGCGATGCAGGACGCGCTATACAATATCCAGCAAGCCTTCGATGGCGTGATGCGAAACTTTCCGAACCCGTTGGCGCGTTGGCTGTTGCGCGCGCTTATTTTTCCGCTGGGAAAATCTATCGCGCCGCCATCCGATCAGATCGGACATGAAATCGCTGCCTTGCTGATGCAGCCGGGTGGCGCGCGCGACCGCTTGACCGCAGGCATGTATATTCCCGATGATGAACAAGATGCGGTGGGCGCGCTGGAAGCAGCACTTGCCAGCACGCTGCTATGCGAACCGCTACTAGCCAAATTGGATGAGGCGCGCAAGGCGGGCAAACTGAAAGCGCGCGATGAATTGCTGCGCATCGCCGAGGCGCGCGAGCTGGGCATCATAGCCGCGGAGCAGGCGTTGCAACTGGAGCGCGACTACGCGCTGCGCCGCAAGGTCATCATGGTGGACGATTTTGCGGCAGAGGAGTTGAGCGCGAATCACGCATGAGTTTTGTGGTTTCGTAGGGTGGATAAAAGACGCGCAGCGTCGTATCCACCAGTTGCACGGTGGATACGCGCCTGCGTCGCTTTATCCACCCTACGGCTGAACTGCTCGATCAAGCTCACGTAGGACGGAAGCTCCGCAGGGGCGTTCCGCCACGTCGGCATGTTCGGCGGAACCGCAATGCGTTCCGCGAGCTGTTCTGTGACTTTTTTCCAGGTTAACTCAGGGGTGATGAGATGAAGGCTCAACAAAATGTGATTACGCCGGAACAGGCGGGTACCTTGCACGGGCTGTTCGTAGAGCGTGTGAGCCGGACGCCGGATAAGGTCGCCTATCGCTATTTTAGTTCCGACATCACGCCCGCAAGCGGGCATGAGTCTTCTCTGAAACTTCGTTTTCAGCAGGATGCTTGGCGCGACCTCACCTGGCGGGAGATGCAGGGTGAAGTGGCGCGCTGGCAGGCGGCATTGGCAGGGCTGGGGTTGCAGCCCGGCGATCGTGTCGCCATCATGTCGCGCAACTGCCCGCAGTGGGTGATGTTCGAGCAGGCGGCGATGTCGTTGGGTCTGGTGGTCGTGCCGCTATACACCGTGGATCGGCCGGACAACATCGCCTATATCATTAACGACGCCGAGGTGAAGATGTTGTTGTTTGAAAATGCAGAGCAATGGCAGGCATTGCGCACGGTGATCGGGCAATTGGGCTGCGTGCAGCGTCTGGTCAGCCTGGACAGGATTGCCGGGCATGATGAGCCGCGCCTGAAATGCGCGGAGGACTGGTTGCCAGCACAGGCCAAAATGGGCTGGGAGCGCGTGCGCGACCGCGATACGCTGGCCACTATCATGTACACCTCCGGCACCACCGGCAAGCCCAAGGGCGTGATGCTCTCGCACCGCAACATCGTGGAAAACGCCTATGCCGGATTGCAGACCTTTCCGGTCACCACGGACGACATCTTTCTGTCTTTTCTGCCGCTGTCGCACGCCTTCGAACGCACGGCGGGTTATTACATGGCCATGATGGCCGGGGCGACGGTGGCCTATGCGCGCTCCATCCCCCTGCTGGCGGACGATTTAATCATCATCCGCCCCACCATCATGGTCGCCGTGCCGCGCATTTATGAGCGCATCTACAACGCCATTCACGCCAAGCTGGAAGCAGCCCCGCCGCTGCGGCACAAGCTGTTCACCCTCGCGGTGGATGTCGGTTGGGATCGTTTTGAATACCGGCAGGGGAGGGGTGGATGGACACCTAAATTATTGCTGTGGCCGCTGCTCAAACATCTGGTGGCAGACAAGGTGATGGACCGGCTGGGCGGGCGCCTGCGTCTTTCCATCAGCGGCGGCGCGGCCTTGCCGCCCAAGGTGTCGCGCCTGTTCATCGCGCTCGGCCTGCCGCTGGTGCAGGGCTACGGACTCACCGAGACCAGCCCGGTGGTGAGCGTCAACCGCGCTGATAACAACTATCCGGCCAGCATCGGGCCACCGTTGCCCGGTATCGAAGTGCGCATCGGCGAGCAGAATGCGCTGCTGGTGAAAGGGTCGTGCAATATGCTGGGCTACTGGCACAATCCCGAGGCGACGCGCGCCATGATAGATGCCGATGGCTGGCTCAACACCGGCGATACCGCCACCATCGGCGAGAGCGGGCATATTTACATCACCGGGCGGCTGAAGGAAATCATCGTGCTGTCCAACGGCGAGAAGGTGCCGCCCGCCAACATGGAGGAGGCCATCCTGCGCGACCATCTGTTAGACCAGGTAATGGTGCATGGCGAGGGGCATCCCTATCTGATCGCGCTCGCGGTGCTCAATCCCGATGCATGGCTACAATTCGCCAAAGCGGTCGGCGTGCGTGCAGACATGCCGGAAGCGCTCACGGATAGCCGCATTCAGGCCGGTGTGTTGCAGCGAATCTCGAATAATCTGCGTGACTTCCCGGGCTATGCCAACGTGCGTCGCGTGTTGTTGCTGCAAGAGCCGTGGAGCATAGACAACGGCCTGCTTACGCCCACCTTGAAGGTCAAGCGCGCAAAAGTGGTCGAGAAATACGCCGCCCAAATCAAAAAACTTTATGACGGGCATTGATTATGAGTGAACCTCAGCAAGCGACCACCACCCTGCCGCAGCGCGAGCCGACCTTGCGGGTGGTGGCGATGCCGTCCGATTGCAGCTACTCCGGCGACGTGTTCGGCGGCTGGATCATGGCGCAGGTCGACATCGCCGGCAGCATAGCTGCGCTGCATCGCGCGCGGGGGAGAGTGGCGACCGTGGCGGTGAATTCGTTCGTATTCAAGCAGCCGCTGTTCATGGGCGACGTGGTCAGTTTTTACACGCATATCGTCAAGGTCGGGCGTACTTCAATCACGGTGAACGTCGAGGTGTATGCACAACGCGATCCCGCTGAGCCGATTTGCGTGAAGGTGACCGAGGCCACGCTGACTTATGTGGCTGTGGGTGACGACCGCAAGCCACGAGTTGTCCCGGATTTGTAGGCCGGGTTATACATAGCGACATAAATCTACTACGCGAATGAAGGGTTGCGTTGCGCGGTACTCGGAATCCGGGGCCGCGTAGCGGTAAATGAAACTATACATTCCGGTTGCTGCGTTCCGTGCGCCTTACCCTTCATCCGCTCGCTACGATTTATGTCGCTATGTATAGAAATGGGCAGGCTTTGCCCGCTGGACGAAATGTCGGGCGAAGCCCGACCTGCAAATCAGATTGGAGGAAAACAGATGAGCAGCAATTTTCAGATACGCAAGGTCGCGGTGCTGGGCGCGGGTGTGATGGGCGCGCAGATTGCCGCGCATCTGGTCAATGCCAATGTGCCGACCCTGTTGTTCGATTTGCCCGCGAAGGAGGGCGACCCAGCCCCCTCTCCTGGCTCTCCCCCGCGAGCGAGAGAGAGCGACGTGGTTTCGCTGCGCGAACCTTCGTTAAATGGGATCGTCAACAAGGCGCTGGACGGGCTGAAGAAACTCGAACCCAGCCCGCTGGCGAGCCCGGCCAAGTTGGTTTGTATTGCTGCGGCGAATTACGCTCAACATCTCGAGCAATTGCGCGATTGCGATCTGGTCATCGAAGCGATCGCCGAGCGCATGGACTGGAAGTCCGAGCTGTACCACAAGGTCGCGCCCTACCTCGGCGCGCAAACCATCTTCGCCAGCAACACCTCCGGGCTGTCCATCAACAAGCTCGCCGAAGCCTTTCCGGAAAGGCTGCGCCATCGCTTCTGCGGCATCCATTTTTTCAACCCGCCGCGCTACATGCATCTGGTCGAGCTGATCGCTTGCGATAAAACCGATGCGCCCTTGCTCGATCAGCTCGAAACATTTCTGGTTTCGGGATTGGGCAAGGGCGTGGTGCGCGCAAAAGACACGCCCAACTTCATCGCCAACCGTATCGGCGTGTTCTCGCTACTGGCCACGCTGCATCACGCGGAAAGGCTGGGGCTGGGCTTCGATACCGTGGATGCGCTGACCGGAAGTTATCTCGGCCGCCCCAAGAGCGCGACGTTCCGCACGCTGGATGTGGTCGGGCTGGACACCTTTGCGCATGTGGTCAACACCATGCACGACAATTTGAAAGATGATCCGTGGCATTCGTATTTTAATGTGCCATCATGGTTGAGCGGTTTGATCGAACAAGGCGCACTGGGGCAAAAATCCAAACGCGGAATTTATCAAAAAATCGGTAAAGAAATACAGGTGCTGGACGTGAGTACCCAAACCGTGAGTACCCAAACCTACCGACTTTCCGAAGCCAATGTAGATGATGGTGTAAAGGAATTGTTGCGCCAGCGCGATTGGGCAGTGAAGCTGGAAGGCTTGCGCAACAGTACCCATCCCCAGGCGCAATTCGTGTGGAGCGTGTTCCGCGACGTGTTCCATTATTGCGGCGTACAGTTACCGAACATTGTCAACAATGCGCGCGACCTGGATCTTGCGGTGCGCTGGGGATTCGGCTGGCAGAGCGGACCGTTTGAAACATGGCAGGCAGCCGGTTGGCAAAAAGTCGCGGGCTGGATCGCCGCCGACATCGTGGCGGGCAAAGCGCTGGCGAACATCCCGCTACCCGCATGGATTACTGAATCATCACGCACGGGTGTCCACACCGCGCAAGGCTCTTTCTCCCCTCTCCCGAGAATACCCTCTCCTCAATCCTCTCCCGCAAGCGGGGAGAGCGAAGCGAGGGGGGCGGAGCCAGGCGATCGAGAAAAGCAATTGTTAATTCCTGCGGGAGAGGGGGGAGCGCAGCGGAGGGAGAGGGAGTCGCAGTATCAACCTCGTTCCACACTCCCCGTCTACCGCCGCCAACTGTTCCCCGACCGCCTGCTCGGCGAAGCAGCGGTTTACGGTGTAACAATATTCGAGAATGACAGCGTGCGCATGTGGCATGGCGACGACGACATCGCCATCCTCAGCTTCAAGACCAAGATGCACGTCATCGGTGACGAAGTGTTGGACAGCATCTTGCGCGCAGTCGGCGAGGTCGAAGCCAACTGGCGCGGGCTGATTATCTGGCAAACCGAACCCCCGTTTTCCGCCGGGGCAAACCTGCTGCAACTGATGCAGGGTGTGCAACCGCCCAGTGAAGATGCCGGCATGTTCGACAAATTGAAACAGGCGGCGAACCGCGTCAAATACACCGTGGCGGGCGGCGGCGGTTTGGGACAGGTGCTGAATGCCGCGACCGGTAATGTGCCGCAAGTCGTAGCGGTGGTCGCCAAGTTCCAGCAAGTCACGCAGCGCATCAAATACGCCCAAGTGCCGGTGGTGTCGGCGGTGGACGGCCTGGCGCTGGGCGGCGGCTGCGAAATCATCATGCACTCCGCGCGCGTGGTGGCCACGCTGGAAAGTTATATCGGCCTGGTCGAAGTCGGCGTGGGCATACTGCCTGCCGGCGGCGGCTGCAAGGAAGCCACGCAGCGTGCGGCGACGGAAGCCAAAGGCGGCGACATATTTCCATTCCTGCGCCGCTATTTCCAGAACATCGCGGTGGGCGAAGTTGCCAAGAGCGCCGAGCTGGCGCGCGAGATGGGCTATTTGCGCGCGGGCGACCGCATCGTGATGAACCGCTTCGAGTTGCTGCACGTCGCCAAGAACGAACTGCGCGCACTGACCGCGACCGACTACCGTCCGCCGCTGCCACCCACGCAGATCCCCGTGGCAGGCCGCACCGGCACCGCCACGCTGCAAGCCGCGATGGTCAACATGCTGGAAGGCGGCTTCATCTCCGCACATGATTACAAAGTCGGCTGCGCAGTGGCCGATACGCTGTGCGGCGGCGATGTCGAGGCGGGCAGTCTGGTAGACGAACAATGGCTGCTCGACCTGGAGCGCAAACACTTCATGGCGTTACTGGCGACGGACAAGACGCAGGAGCGTATTGATTACATGCTGAAGAACGGGAAGCCGTTGAGGAACTAGGATCGAGGATCGAGGAATGGGGTGACCAAGGTTTTTGTAGGGGCGCATGGCAATACGCCCTTTCGTACGGCAATACGCCCCCAAGAAAAAATAACCAATCAATCAAACAAGAGCGACTGTCGTAGTTTTGCGTAGGTTGGGTTAGACGCGCAGCGGCGTAACCCAACAAAATAGGCCATCTTACCCATCGCTTGTTGGGTTACGGCTACGCCTAACCCAACCTACAAAATCGCATTTTTTAACGGAAAATGGAATAACATGGTTTTGCCGTACATGCCCCTTGCCGCAGTGGCGTTAAAAGACTATCATTTCGGTACCTTTTGCATAGTTATGAGGACGCCATGTCTGGATTATTGATTAAGGATTTTCCCCCCGAATTGCACCGCAAGCTCAAAGATGAAGCTGCGCGCCACCATCGTTCCATGACGCGGCAGGCCTTAGCTCTTCTGGAACAGGCACTGTCTTCCGAAGCCAGGAATGCCGCCGAGTTGCTGCCCAGGCCGCTCAAACCGGCAAAGCCGGTGACTGCAAGCAATGTCGTCGCCGTCATCCGCGAGGGACGCGATTCCGGCAAATCTAGCCTGTCGAAATGATAGTCGTTGACGCCAATATTCTGGTCTACTCCCTGATCGAAGGCGACTACACGCCGCTGATCCAGAAGCTGCGGAAAAAAGATGCAGATTGGCGCACCACCGCACTATGCCTGCATGAAACACTGAATGTGCTGGCAACCTACCAGCGGCGCGGAGTGCTGACGCTCGCGCAATGCAAGAAATTACTGGATCATGCCGAACGTTTCATGCAAGTTGCACAGTGTGAAGTGAAGATGGATGCGGCGCTCGCCGTGGCGGCGAAATACGTCATCACCGGCTACGACGCGCAGTACGTCGCATTAGCACAAAGCCTGGATGCCCCGCTGATTACGGAAGATCGTAAACTCAGGGAGGCGGTGCCGGGCGTCGCGGTTTCCATGAAGGATTTTTTGGCGTAGCAATGTCATAAATTGGGCGGCGTGGGAAACAGGCAACCCACTACGGGAATAGATCGTTTTCAGCAGCTTGTCCGCGCAAAACGGCAAGGCGTATAATGTGACCACACTTTAAAAAAGTAGACTCATCATGAAAGCAAGCATCCGGGAATTGAAAGCGCACTTGAGCGAATACATCCGTCAGGTAACGGCGGGTGAAACCGTGACCATCAGCATCCACAACCGCCCGGTTGCGCAAATCGTGCCGATCCAGCGGCAGACCACGCTGGACGATCTTGCCGCACAGCCCGGCATTTCATGGAACGGCGGTAAGGTTGCCGGTCTTCCGCGAGGCGAGACGTTGTCTGTCGGCGTGAGTTTGTCTGATTGGGTGGTCGAGGATAGGCGTTGATCCTCTACTTGGACACGTCGGCATGGGTGAAGCTCTACGTGCGCGAGCCTGGCTCAAAAGAATTACGCGCATACACCGCCAAGGCGGAAACGACGGCAGCATCGGTCGTCGCCTACCCCGAAGCGCGCGCCGCATTCGCCCGGCTCAAGGCACAGGGCATCTCCACCGAAGCAAAGCACCAGCAACGTCTGGCACAATTAAACCTCGACTGGGGAAACCTGCTGCGCATCGAACTGGTTCCGGTAGTGGTACGCACCGCAGGCGACCTCGCCGAAGTGTACGGATTGCGCGGGTTTGACGCTATTCATCTAGCGAGCGCGTTGTGGCTGAGAGAAAAAACCAGTACGCCAATGTGCTTTGCTGTTTTTGACCAGCGCCTGCGGGTGGCAGCAGAACGGGCTGGGCTGGCGGTTGTACCATGATAGTCGGAATGGAAGTGGGAAGTCTGGTGGATGAACAATGGCTGCTCGACCTTGAACGTAAAAACTTCATGGAATTGCTGGCGACAGACAAGTCTGGTAGGTCGGGTTAGCGTAGCGTAACCCGACAATTTGCTATCGGGTTATGGCGCAAAGACGCGCCTAACCCGACCTGCGGGGAGACAGGCGTTATTCGAGATAAGGCCATGCGATGAGATACCGTCGAGCATTTGTTCCGGGTGGTTCGTTTTTCTTCACGTTGGTGACAGAGAAGCGGCAGACGTTGTTTTCATCGGCGGACGCGGTAGAGGTCTTGCGGGAGGCATTTCGGACGGTGCGATCTACGCGTCCGTTTGAGCTGGATGCAATTGTGGTTTTGCCCGAGCACTTGCATTGTATTTGGACATTGCCACCGGGTGATGCAGATTTCGCCACGCGGTGGCGACTGATCAAAACCTGGTTCACCAAACATTGCGACCCGGCGCTGCGTCCCGCACCAAGCGGCATCCAAGTGAGAAAGCGGGAGCAGGCGTTATGGCAGCATCGTTACTGGGAGCATATGCTGCGGGACGAAAGGGATTTTGAACGCCATGTGGAATACATCCATTACAATCCGGTGAAGCACGGATATGTCGCATCGCCGCTGGAGTGGCCGCATTCCAGTTTCCGGCGGTATGTTGAGGCTGGAATCTATGAGGCGGGCTGGGGGCAAGGGCGGATGGAGTTTGAGGATGTTGGGCATGAATGAGATGGTCGTCGGGTTACGCTGCGCTAACCCGACCTACGTCACTACGAAGTAACAAACAAAAGGAGATCGCCATGAGCAAACAAATCCAGGAAGCCTACATCGTTGCCGCAACCCGCACGCCGGTCGGCAAGGCACCGCGCGGGATGTTCCGCAACACGCGGCCCGATGATCTGCTGGCACATGTATTGAAGAGCGTGCTGGCGCAAGCGCCGTCGCTCGACCCGGCAAGCATAGCTGATGTCATCGTCGGTTGCGCGATGCCGGAAGCCGAGCAGGGTATCAACGTGGCGCGCATCGGTTTGTTGCTCGCTGGATTGCCGAATACTGTGCCGGGGGTGACGGTGAATCGTTTCTGTTCCTCCGGTTTGCAGGCGGTGGCGATGGCGGCGGATCGCATCCGGCTCGGCGAGGCTGAGGTGATGATCGGGGCGGGCATGGAGAGCATGAGCATGGTACCGATGATGGGTAACAAGGTCGCGTTCAATCCTGAAATCTTTGCGCATGATGAAAATATCGCCATTGCGTTTGGCATGGGCATCACCGCCGAGAAAGTCGCCGAGCGCTGGAAGATATCGCGCGAGGCGCAGGACGAATTCGCGCTGACCAGTCATCAGCGCGCGGTGCAGGCGATAGCGAAAGGCGAATTCAAGGACGAGATCACGCCATACGGAATAGAAGATCACCTTCCCGATTTGAGTTCGCGCGAGGTTCGTATCGCCAGACGCGATGCGGCACAGGACGAAGGACCGCGCGCGGATACTTCGCTGGAAGCGTTGGGTAAACTCAGGACGGTGTTCGCGCAAAAAGGCTCGGTCACGGCGGGCAACAGCTCGCAGATGTCGGACGGCGCGGGCGCGGTGCTGCTGTGTTCCGAGGCCGCGCTGAAACGCTACAACCTCACGCCGATAGGCCGCTTCGTGGGGTACACGGTAGCAGGCGTGCCGCCGGAGATCATGGGCATCGGCCCGAAAGAAGCGATCCCGCGCGTGTTGAAGCAAGTGGGGTTGAGCCTCGGCGATATGGACTGGATAGAACTCAACGAAGCCTTCGCCGCGCAATCGCTCGCGGTGATACAGGATGTCGGATTGGACAGGGCCAAGGTCAATCCGCTCGGTGGCGCGATCGCACTCGGACATCCGCTCGGCGCGACCGGCGCGATTCGAGTTGCGACGCTGCTGCATGGCATGAGAAGACGCAAACTGAAATATGGCATGGTGACGATGTGTATAGGCACCGGGATGGGTGCAGCAGGCATATTTGAAGCGTTGTAAAACTTCTGCGCACTACAATGACTTTGCTGCACGATAACTCGGAATTTGGGGCGGATCGGCTGAATGCTGATTGTCGTGCAGGTAGATTGAGTCATGCTGCGTTGCAACAGGCGATGCAGGCGCAAGGCGATGCGTGGCGCAGCTTGGTGACGGAACGTTGTCCGTATTTGTTCGCCGATGTAACTGTGTTCATCAGTTCTGAGCAGTTGCAGCAGATGCGCGAGGTGATCGAGGCGGTGGAGCGGGTGGTGTGGAATAGGGAGTGGTTAGTAGGGAGTGGACAGTGGGAACTGCACGCAGCTAAAGGCGTATTTTACGGTTACGACTTCCATCTCAACGCGGACGGAGCGCACCTGATCGAGATCAATACCAATGCGGGCGGCGGATTTTTGAATGCGCTGCTGCTCTACGGTCAGCGCGAAACCGGTTTGCCAGGCAATGCGGTTACTGCTGAAAATCTCGAACAAACTTTTCTGGATATGTTCCGCAACGAGTGGCGATTGGCGCGCGGCGATGCGCCGCTCAAGACTGTCGCTATCGTGGACGAGCAGCCGGAGGGGCAATATCTCTACCCGGGATTCCTGTTGGCTAAAACCATGTTCGAGCGTGCCGGTATTGCGGCGCACATCGTTGATCCTGCCGCGCTGCAAGCACGCGATGATGGCGTGTATCTTTATTTTCCTGGCGGCGCAAAAAAAATCGATCTGGTCTATAACCGCCTGACCAATTTTGATCTGCAACAGTATCTGCAATTGCGGACAGCCTATGAAAAACAGCAAGTGGTGCTGACGCCGAATCCTGCGCACTACCATCGCTACGCCGACAAGCGCAATCTGGCGCGGCTGACCGATGCGCAGGGTTTGCGCGCACTCGGCGCAAACGAAGCCGACATCGCTACCCTGAAAGCGGGTGTGCCGCATACCGTTGTGGTACGTCTCGAAATGGAAGAGACGCTGTGGGCGGAACGCAAGCAATGGTTCTTCAAGCCGGTGAGCGGCTACGGCGGCAAGGGTGCGTATCGCGGCGCGAATCTTACGCGCCGCGTGTTTGGTGAAATCATGCACGGCGATTATGTCGCGCAGAAGCTGGCTGTACCCGGAGAGCGCGCGGTATGCGTGGATGATACCGGGACGGTGTCGCTCAAGTATGACGTGCGCTGTTATGTCTACGGCGGACAAATACAACTAGTCGCGGCGCGGTTGTATCGGGGACAGACCACCAACTTCCGCACGCCGGGTGGCGGTTTCGCGCCGGTGCGTGTTGTAGAATAACCCTGGTGCGCATTAAAAACAGGATTTTATAGGGTGGGCGCAGCCCATGCTGATGCTTTGGTGGGCTGCGCCCACCCCACGGATGCCGTTTTCAGGATTAATATTTCTTCTTTATGGCCGGTTACGCTTTTCTCGCAATAGGAATCGGATCGGCATTCGGCGCGTGGCTGCGCTGGGGCTTCGGGCTGTGGTTCAATTCGGCGCTACCCGAATTGCCGCTCGGTACGCTTGCCGCCAATCTGGTCGGCGGCTATCTGGTCGGCCTTGCGATGGCGTTTTTTTTGCAACATCCGGGGGTGTCGCCGGAATGGCGGCTGCTCATCATCACCGGTTTTCTCGGCGGACTGACCACCTTTTCCACCTTTTCGGCAGAGACTGTGACGCTGCTGTTGCGCGGGCAGTATGCGTGGGGCGCGGGCATCATCGCGGCGCATCTGGGCGGTTCACTGCTGATGACGGTGCTGGGAATCCAGACTTTCAAGTGGTTGCAAAACTAGGAGCGTGGCCATGAATCTACTTGCTTTTTATGTCAGCGAAAAACAGCATCACGGCGGCAAGGCTTTGTATGAGTGGTTGCTGGAAGAGGCTAAAACGATGGGTGTTCACGGCGGTTCGGCATTCCGCGCTATTGCAGGGTTTGGCCGGCACGGCAAAATGCACGAAGAAACTTTCTTCGAGTTGGCCGGGGAGCTGGCGGTAAAAGTCGAATTCATTCTGGATGACGAGCTTGCCGACCGGCTACTGGAAAAAGTCCACAGCCAGAACATGAAGGTATTTCATACTAAGCAAGTGGTACAAGCAGGAGTTATCTGATAGCCGGATATGGTTTTACACGAAGGAGTGATGATGAAAAAATTCTTATTGGTAATGTTGTTGTGCGGTTTTGGCAGTACTGCGGCGCATGCGGCTGTGCAGGGCAAAGAGGTGAGCTATCGGGCGAACGGCACGACTCTCAAGGGTTATATCGCCTATGACGATGCCATCAAGGGCAAGCGCCCGGGGGTGCTGGTGGTGCATGAGTGGTGGGGGCACAACGAGTATGCGCGCAAGCGGGCGCGCATGTTGGCTGAACAGGGTTATACCGCGCTGGCTGTGGACATGTATGGCGACGGCAAGCAAGCCCATCATCCCGATGATGCGGGCAAGTTCGCCACCGAGGTGAGCAAGAACATGCGGATGGCGAAGGCGCGTTTTGAAGCGGGCACGAAGCTGTTGCGCAAACACAAAACCGTAGATGCCGGGAAGATCGCGGCGTTCGGCTACTGTTTCGGCGGCAGCGTGGTGCTGAACATGGCGCGCATGGGCGAGAATTTGAAGGGCGTGGCGAGTTTTCACGGATCGCTGGGCAGCGATATCGCTGTAAGGCCGGGGCAGATAAAAGCGCGCATCGTGTCATTCACCGGCGACGATGATCCGATGATAGGGGCTGACAAGGTTGCCGCGTTCAAGCAGGAAATGGATAGCGCGAAAGCGAACTACAAAGTGGTCACTTATCCCGGGGCAAAGCATGCCTTTACCAATCCTGAGGCCGATGAGCTGGGCAAGAAATTCAATCTGCCGCTGGCCTACAATGAGGCCGCAGACAAGGATTCCTGGCAGCAGGCGACGGCGTTCTTGAGCGAAGTGTTCGGTAAAAAATAATTTCCGGAGCGTGCCAGGAGTTATTTCAATTCTATTCCAAAACGACAATAATTTTGTAGGGTGCGCAAGCGCACCCTACGTAAGCAATACACCCCACGATATTGCACTATTGATGGGGAAATGGAATTACTTGTTTTTCAAGGTCGCTGGCGAATCGGGGGTGTGTGTCTCCCACGGGTTCATCGTCAGCATCTTCAGCACAAGTCCGTCGCTTTTTCCCACCAGTACAACCAGATCCTGATATTTAGCCCTGAGAGGCAAATACCCCAGATCAGCTTCGGCTCGCCCGCTGTTGCGTACCGCGTCGTCTATCTCGACGGTGCGCTCCGGGTTCAGTTTCTTTAGTTCTGCCATGGGCTTGGCCGCCCGGCCCGCTGCCGCCATATGTTCGGCGAACGGCATGTAGTATTGCGGGAATTGCGGCAAATCCTTTCCGGAAAATGCGCTCGTTACTACTTCGTTCCTTTCCTTGATGTCGGTCGGCATCTCCGAGTAAACGTAAACCGGGCCGGTGAGCGGTAGGATCCGGTATTCCGGATATTTGGCCTTGGCAATATCTTCATCGCTGAGCATATTGGCGGTAACCAGATCGAAAGAATCCTTGCTGAGCACCACGAACACCGGACGTGCCTGGAATACCACGCTCATGCCGTAGAGCAGCGCCGCGACTTGCAATGTGGCGATCACCGACAGATCGAAGGTCAGCGCTTTGCGGCTCTTTTTCGTATTGAAGATTGTCAGCGTGATGAGGGGACCCAGAGCCACATCCACCCCGAGCAGAATCATCAGGACTTGCTGCCCGCCAACCGCCGCGAAAAGGGGGTGCGGATACCAGACCAGCAGCATGATCGCGAGCACCGCTGTCGCGATGATCGCGCTTATGGACAGGTGTATTAGGGAGGCTTTCCAGCGTGACATAACCTTGATCTCCTATGGGCACCTCTAAAAATCCACATTTTAGTTCCGGCATAACCTGAAGGTTAGCCTGCACTGCAACTTCGTTGTATCCCAACTGCTGCGTTGCGGAAAAAATTTCTTGCTTACATATCATATATATGTGGCGCTGCAAAACGAAGTTTCAGAGCAGGGTAATCTTTAGGTTAGCCGGAACTAAAATTTTTTCCGCGCCTTGCATTTGGGCGAACTCTGAATTTTTAGAGGTGCCCTACAGATAATGCAAAGTAGAAAGCTTGTCGCCATTCATCGTGGCGGAGTTGGTAAAGCCCGCCGCAATTTTATTTTTCCACTGCTGCGAGAACCACTGCTTGGATGTGGCATCAGCGAATTTCTTGAATTGCCAGCTCACGCTGCCCATGTAAGTGGGCGAGCCCATGATAATGGCATCGGCTGCCATCAGCGTCGCCCAATCGGCATCGCTCAGATTACCCTCCGCATCGATTGCGAGCAAGGGCGCCCCGGCCCCCGTAGCCACTGCTTGAGCTTGCTTGGCAGTATGTCCGTACCCGCTGTGATAGACCACTGCTATTTTTGCCATGCTGGAATTCTTCTTGACTGAGGGTGATAGTGAATTTTCCGAATTGTAAAACAAGCGTATCTAACATTTGTTTGAAAGTAAGGCCGGCCACTATTATTTATTCCGGGGATTTAATTTGCAGAGCGTGTTGGTATAACTCATTGCGGCTAGCGCCACAGATTTGCGCGGTGAGTTGCACCGCCTGTTTGAGCGGCAATTCTTCCAGTAGCAGAGTTAATGTTTTGAGCGTATCGGGCAACAGCCCTGTTTGAGGCGGCGCGCCGGAAACCAGCACGACGAACTCGCCGCGCTGCCGGTTGCTGTCAGACATCAGCCATGCTTCGGCATCCTGCAATGCGCAGCTATGGATGGTTTCGAACAGCTTGGTGATTTCGCGCGCCAGCACGATCTGCCGCGCGCCGCCCAGCACCGCGCACAGGTCTGATACGCATTCGACGATGCGGTGCGGGGCTTCGTAAAACACCAGCGCATAGGGATGGCCGCTCAATGTTTGCAGCGCGGTGCGGCGCGCGGCGGATTTGTTCGGCAAAAAGCCGTAGAACAAAAAATGCGGTTCGCCCACACCTGTCGAGGATAATCCCCCTGCCGCTGATAACATCCCTGCCGCAGATAAAGCCGCTATTGCCGCATTCGCGCCGGGAATCGGAATGACGCGCAAGCCGGCCGCCCGCACCGCATGCACCAGCACCGCGCCGGGGTCGCTCACCGCAGGGGTTCCGGCATCGCTGACGAATGCCACGCTTTTACCGGCTTGCAACAGGGCAATAATCTTTTCTGCGGCGCCGCGTTCGTTATGCTGATGCGCCGCCAGCAGCCGGCTCGCGCTGATGCCGTGATGCGTCAGCAAATGAGCCGTGTTGCGCGTGTCTTCCGCCGCGATCACATCGGCTGCCGCCAGCACCTCCAGGGCGCGCAAAGTAATATCGCGCAAGTTCCCAATTGGGGTGGCAACTACATATAATGCAGCCTCTAACTTTTGCGGATGTTCGTTATGCAACGTGTGCTCCTTTTACTTTCGACCCTGTTCTTACTATACGCTTGTACGACCAGCCAACCGCATCCACCCGGCGATAAACAGCCCGTGGCGCCGGCCGGTGAACAACCCTTACCCCCTGCGGTGGGCACTGAAATGCCTTTGCCGCCTGCGCCCGTCGATGAAATGCTCGCGCCGCCCGCGGTTGTCACTGAAATGCCTGCGCCGCTTCTGCCCAGCGATGGGAAAGCTGTGCCGCACATCGCGCTGTTGCTGCCATTGAAATCGGCGGTTTTCGGCACTTCCGCAGATGCGGTAAAGCAAGGTTTCCTGGCGGCGGCCAATCTGAAACAGCGCGGGCTGCCGGTGCGCGCATACGGTGATTTTGACGAAAACAGCAGTGTCGTGGGTGTTTATCGCCAGGCTATCGCCAACGGCGCGCTCGCCGTGGTTGGGCCGCTGACGCGCAACGGCGTCACCGCGCTGGCTGCGGAGAAAAACATTCCCGTGCCGACGCTGGCCTTGAACGTGGTGGAAGGTCAAGCCGCCCAGCAGTTGTATTTTTTTGGCCTGGCCGCGGAAGCAGAGGCACGGCAAGTCGCCAAATTGGGCCGACGGCAGGGATTGAATCAGGCCATCGTCATCGCTACCCGCACGCAAATATCCCAGCGTTTGCAATTCGCCTTTGAAGAAGAGTGGCACACTTCGGGCGGCACGATACTGCGCGAGATCGAATTCAACGACGATCCCACCGTGCTCGCGGATCTCGCCTACGCGCCGGGCACGGTGGTATTTCTCGCCGCCAACGCCGAAAAAGCCCGGCTGATCCGTCCTTACCTGTCGAACAGATTGCCGGTTTACTCCACCTCGCAAATCTTTGTCGGCAACGATAAAACCCTGACCAATTACGATTTGAGCGGCATCCGCTTTTTGGATGCGCCGTGGTTGTTGCAGCCCGATCATCCCGCAGTAATGATTTATCCGCGCGCCAACCCGCCGCTTTCCGCAGACCGCGAGCGGCTTTACGCGCTGGGCATAGACGCATACCGCCTGATCCAATTGCTGCTGGCCAACCGGGTTGATACCGCGCTACCGATGGACGGTGTCAGCGGTAACATCAAGCTGCAAGGTCATGTTTTCCTGCGTGAGCCGATCCTGGCTGTATTTCAGCAAGGTCTCGCCCAATTGCCTGACGCGCCCTCCGCAGCCGTTCCAGAGGTTTTTCCTGGCCGGATTATCAGCGTGCCATGAAAGGCAGCGGCGCCCAGGCAGAACGATGGGCTGCGCAGCATTTGCAGCAGCAGGGCATGCAGCTGGTCGCGCAAAACTATCGGGGCCGCTTCGGCGAGATCGATCTGGTTATGCAAGATGGCGCAGCGCTGGTATTCGTCGAAGTGCGCTTGCGGCGCAGCGAGAATTTCGGCGGTGCGGCGGCTAGCATCGATGCGCGCAAGCAACAACGCATTATCCGCACCGCGCAGCAATATCTTTCTTCGCTTGCCCGCACCCCGCCGTGCCGCTTCGATGTCGTGCTGATGGACGATGCGCAAGGCCATAACGTGCAATGGCTCAAGAATGCGTTCGATGCCTGATTCGGTTAATATTCGCGATCATCGCATTGGCATAAACAAACATTGTGAGCCTCAAAATCCATTTTGCGGGATGAAGCGCAAGGAGCCGCGCAGCGAATGACGAGGCATATCATATTGATAGACGAGAAATGAGCGAGCACGCGACGCCGCGATTCGCCCGGAAAATGGATTTTATGGAAATTAACAAGCGCATCATCAAGCATTTCAAAGACAGCGCGGAACTCAAGCTGAAGGTCAAGGACGCGCTGGCGCAACCCATCGCCGAAGGCGCGCAGATATTTTTCGACTGCGTCACCAGCGATGGCAAGATCCTGTGCTGTGGCAATGGCGGCTCGGCGGCCGATGCGCAGCATTTCGCGGCGGAATTGCTGAACCGTTTTGAGAAGGAACGTCCCGGCCTGGCGTGCATCGCACTGACCACCGATAGTTCGGTGCTGACTTCGATCGCCAACGATTACGATTACAGCCAGATTTTTTCCAAACAGTTGCGCGCACTGGGTTTGCCCGGCGACAGCCTGCTGGCGATTTCCACCAGCGGAAACTCGCCGAATGTGGTCGCCGCCATTCATGCCGCGCACGAACGCAGTATGCGCGTGATCGCGCTGACCGGACGCGATGGCGGCGAAATGGCCCGCGCGCTGAACGCCGAGGACGTATTGATTTGCGTGGATGCGCAAAGCACCGCGAGGATACAAGAAGTTCACCTGCTCGCTTTGCACTGCCTGTGCGATATCATCGATTACCATCTGCTGGGGGAATGACGGTGCGGGTCATTTCACTGCTGTCGCTTGCGCTGCTATCAATCTCGCTGCAAGGTTGCTTTCCGGTCGTTGCGGCTGGCGTCGGAACTGCCGGTGTCCTGCTGGTTAATGATCGCCGTGCCAAGGCGGTATATGTAGATGACCAGAAGATCGAAACCGGCGCTTTCCAGCGCATCGACACACAAATCAAAAGCGTGATGCACGTCAATGTGACCAGCTTTAACCACAGCGTGTTGATCAGCGGTGAAGTGCCGGACGAATCCGTCAAGGCCGAGATCGGCGGGATCATTTCCGGTATTGAAAAGGTGCGCAATGTGAGCAACGAGCTGGCTGTCTCTGCCAACAGTTCGCTGGCCTCGCGCAGCAAGGACAGCCTGATCACCTCCAACGTAAAGCTGCGATTTATGAAAGATAAACATTTCAACTCCGAACACATCAAGGTCGTCACCGAAAATAGCACGGTATTTTTAATGGGCATCGTCAACCGCGCCGAGGCCGACGCCGCGACCGAAGTCACCCGCACCACCCAGGGTGTGCAGCGCGTAATCAGAATGTTCGAGTACCTCGACTAACGGGGCTCCCGAATGTATCCCGCACCCGATTTTGAACTCAAGCTATGCGCCCCCGCTGATCTCGCCGCGCGGGTTGCCGTGTTGCCGCGTCCGCTGGTGTTCACCAACGGCTGCTTCGACGTGCTGCATCGCGGCCATGTGACCTATCTCGCGCAAGCGCGCGCACTGGGCGCATCGCTGGTCATAGGCGTGAACAGCAATGCTTCAGTAAAACGTTTGGGCAAGGGCGCTGGGCGACCGGTCAACGCTCAGGACGACCGCATGGCAGTACTCGCGGCGCTGGAATCGGTCAGCCTGGTGGTAAAGTTCGACGAGGACACGCCGCTTAATTTAATCATCGCCTGCCGCCCCGATGTGCTGGTCAAAGGCGGCGACTGGAAGCCGGGAAATATCGTCGGCAGCAAAGAAGTGCTGGGCTGGGGCGGCAAAGTGCATAGCATCCCGTTCCTGCATGAGCGCTCCACCACCGCGCTGTTGAATAAAATCCGTTCCCTATAGGCAAACAATCATGGTCATTGAACAGCCCCTCGAAATTACCCTGCACCAGCAATCGCGCACTCTGGAGATCGCCTTCGAGGACGGCGCTCGTTATCGCCTTCCGTATGAATTTTTGCGGGTTCATTCGCCGTCTGCCGAAGTGCGCGGACACGGTCAGGGGCAAGGGGTTTTACAAGTGGGCAAACGGGACGTGAATGTGGTTAGCGTGGAACCCGTAGGCAGCTACGCCATGAAAATCGAGTTCAGCGATGGTCACGACAGCGGTTTATACACCTGGGAATATCTCTACAACCTGGGCAAGCACCAGGACGCGCTGTGGCAGGATTACCTGCACAAACTGGAAGCGGCCGGTGAAAGCCGCGAACCAAGTCGGCAAGAGCAAGTAACCCATGGGCCAAAAGGATGCAGGGCGTAACCCACCGGGAGAAGTCATGAGCAAATCCACCCACTTTGGTTTTGAAACTGTAGAGGAAACAGAAAAGGCCAAACGCGTCGCGGGCGTGTTCACCTCGGTCGCCGGCAAATACGATGTGATGAACGACCTGATGTCGGTCGGCCTGCACCGGCTGTGGAAACGCTACGCGGTCAGCGTCAGCGGCGTGCGCGAGGGTCAGCGCGTGCTGGATGTGGCGGGCGGCTCGGCGGATATGTCGCGGCTATTCTTGAAGGAAGTCGGCAACACCGGACAGGTCATCCTTACCGACATCAACAACGCGATGCTGCGCGCCGGGCGCGACCGCCTGCTGGATGCGGGCAGCGCCACCCCGGTCGCGCAATGCGACGCCGAACATCTGCCCTTCCCCGATAATTATTTCGACTGCGTCAGCATCGCCTTCGGCCTGCGCAATGTGACCCACAAAGATGCTGCACTGCGCGAAATGCACCGCGTGCTTAAACCGGGCGGTCGCGCCATCGTGCTGGAATTCTCCAAAGTCGCCAAGCCGCTGGAAAAGATCTACGATGCCTACTCGTTCAAGCTGTTGCCCAGGATCGGGCAACTCATCGCCAACGACGCGGATAGCTATCGCTATCTCGCCGAGTCCATCCGTATGCATCCGGGACAGGAGGAATTAAAAAGCATGATGGAAACAGCCGGACTGGAGCGCGTCGAATACTTCAACCTGACCGGGGGCGTGGTGGCGGTGCATCGGGGGTATAAAATTTAAGGAAACGCGGATTTACACCGTAGTCAGAAATTAGGGCTACAGACGGAGCAACGCCGTATTGGTAGGGTGGATAAGCGCAGCGCATCCACCAACGTGGGCTTGGTGGATGCGCTACGCTTATCCACCCTACAGGTGTCGTCTTAATTGCTGACTGCTGAGTAATCGTATTTTCCTGGGAGCGCGGG